>JAEUTR010000652.1 GCA_016787365.1 Bacteroidia bacterium | reverse complement strand
TTCAATAAATTTATACCCAGTTCTAAAATCATTATTAATAATTCTAAAATTATTAATCGTACTTAGGTTTAAACTAGAAGTTATAACAGTATTATTTGCTACATTATTGCCATTTAAAATACAATTATTAATCTCAATATTATTTGAATTTTCTTTAACCACAAAAACAGTAACTGTGTTGGTAATGCTACCTATAGTAATATTTTTTATAGTTATATTGCTAACATTAGAAATTAAAAAAGGATTTAAAGCTACAGTGCCATTAATTTTAACATCACTATTAACGCCAGTTAAAGATTTAATTAAAATTGAATTTTGAGAAGATACTTTGGAAATACTAGATAAATCGAAACTTTCGTTATAAGTGCCAGACAATAAATTTAACGTAACATTACCGCATATCCCATTTGATTTTAAAATACTAGTTGCATGTGCAATAGTGGAAAAGGTTCCTGCACTGCCTATTGAATAAGTACCGGTTAATTGAGAATATAAAGTAGAAGATTTTAATGTGTCATTTTGTATAAACTCATCCAAACTACCATTGGGATTAGTTGTCCAAACCTTGACAATATATTTCCCTAATGGAGTAAAATTGATATTGCCAAGATTAAGAGATATGCTGTCATTTTTATTTAATACACCTGACCAATTAAAAGGCGATTGTAAAATATTGTTTATACTCCAATTTAAATTCACAGAATTTAATGAATTATTACCATAATTAATTAATTGCACTTTAACGGGAACTACGCTTCCTTCACAATTATTCACAAGTGCAGTAGAAAATTTTTTCGGCGAAGCGTCCGTAGAAAATCCCAAATTATTATATTCATAAGCCCCAAAATAAGGTGATGTATTATCTCTTAAAGTTCCCTCTAAGTCATCCGAAACAGCTGATATAAAAGGAAAAACAGTATTTTGAGAAAAATCAGAAGCAATATGAAAATCCGAATTAGAAATAAATTGAGGTTTAAAATTCAAAGAGTTAAGATCATTTCCTAAAGTTTGCCAATTAGTGAGTGATTTATCAGAGCCATCATTTATCAATACACTTCCTGTTGTATAAAAGTCATTAAAATCTGAAGTTAATGCAGACGCTGTTGCTGTTAAAGCATATCCTATCCCCTTGTTAAAAAAAATATTATTTTTAATATCAACAGAATAGGTCCAAGTTGATGAATTGATGCATGTACTAGCAGAAAAAGTATTTGAAGACACAATTGTGTTATGGTACACTTTGAAATCACCTTGATTTAATTTCATCCCATAATTTAAAGAAGAACCTGCAACATTTATTCTATTATTAAAAATAGTTGTAAAATCATTAGTACTTGGATAACGAATTACATATATATACATGCCATTTCCAGAACTTTGGTCGATCATGTTTTTTTCTATCGTACATGGTGTAGTACAAGAATTAAAATATAAACCAATGTAATTTATATTTGAAAGAGTATACTTTGTTTTATTTTTAATAACTTGAGAATTCCTAACTCCAAGTAAATAAATAGCATTCTCGTACTGATTTAAAAAATCATTATCAATGATTTTTAAATCAAATATTATACTATTATTATTTGGCTCAAAATCAATAGCTCTTTGTCCTCCAATAAAACTATTATTTTTAATCACACAATTAGTGTTTATATGACTTGATGAATTGAGTATGTACCTATTTGAATTAGCTTGACTTGACAATGGAATTGGCACTTCTAATAGACAACTAGTTAAACTAAAATTGGTTGCACCGTTTAATAAACTAAATATACAGGAGTAATTTACGTCAGTATTTTTAAAACTTAATTTATTAAAAGACACATAATCTGTGCCATCCAACTTAACAACATAGTTCTGTGTTGAATTTCCTACAACTTGCAAAATAACTGAACTACTATCAGCATTTTCTGATTGAAAAACAATGGTATTAACTGAAGAAGTACCTGCTACAACTGGTATTGTTATTCTTTCATTGTAAGTACCTGGCCTAATATTAAAAGTTACAGGACCACAAACACCATTTACGGTTAAGGTATTAACCGCTTGTGTTATAGAAGTAAATGATGGTGAAGCGCCACCAATTGTATAAATTCCATTTAAACATTGAGAAAATATTAGTTGTTTAGCTACAATAAAAATAAAAAGAAGTACTAGTTTTTTCATAAGAGATTGCCTTAAACCAAATATAATCATAAATAATAGAATTAAAAAAACAAGACACTTTCAACTAAATAACTATCAGTGGTTTAGCAGAACGTATCTTTTTCTGCATCATTCTTTTACTTAAAATGATTTCTATACTCCTTTTTCACTTTTTCTCTCGCAAATTTCACTCTCTCAAAATCTTACTCACTCGTTAAAAATAGCATTTCACCAAATTAAAAATCAATTTCACTCAGTCAAAATAAAAATAATAGGTTTGATTTTCAGTCACTTAAGTTTTAGAGGGGATTTATTTCACTTTTCACTGTAACTATTGTACTGCTTTTGTATTATAAACCCGTAATGCTTTTAGACGCAGTTCATATGGAATTTTCACCCCGATATCACCATACCGCAGATATGTTGCTTGATGAGCAACTGATCATTGAAGCTGCAAAACAAAACCCGGAACATTTTGGGCCATTATACGACAAATACTACAAACAAATCTTCGGATACGTTTACCAACGTATGGACGATAAAGACACGGCCTTTGATTTAACTGCACAGGTATTTTTAAAAGCATTGACTAATATTGAAAAATATGAATACAAAGGTGTGCCCTTTGCCAGTTGGTTATACCGTATTGCTCACAGCGAAGTGATGCAATTATTTAGAAACAATAGTAAGCTTAGAACTGTTAATGCAGATATTAGCGACTTGAGAAATATTTGTGAAGAAGTAGAAGAAGAATATATGGAGCAATACAAAGGCATCTTAATGACAGTTATTAAAGATCTACCTGAAGATGATTTACAATTAATCGAATTACGTTTTTTTGAAAAGAGAGCGTTTAAAGAAATTGCTGAAATCTTGAACTTAACTGAAACGAATGCAAAGGTAAAGCTGTATAGAATATTAGAAAGAGTAAAAAAAACATTGACTAAAACATCCAAATAATGGCTACAAAATTTAATCTTAACAGACAGCCCGTTCCTGACGAAGAAATTAATTCACACAAAGATTTTGGTGAATTAGTCAATAAATTTAAAAAGCAGAGCATCGAGAAGGCCCGAAGTGACGCCAGCTTTTTAAAAAATAAAAAAGCAACCTATTCGGCCATTATAGCAGGAGTCGCCGTTGTTTGTACCGTTACTTATTTTTCCGTATTTAAAAAAGAACCACCTAAAGAAACCAACAATGATAAAATAATTACTTCTCAAAAAAACAATACAAGTACCCAAAATACTAAGCTAAATAAGGCTTTTATTGAACCTCCCATCTCCAAATTAAACGTTCCTTATACTTCCTATAAAGTAAAAGCCGAACAAGGCGGAACGTTAAAACACAAATCCAATTCAAAAATTATTATTCCTAAAAAAGCCTTTGTCAACAAACAAGGTCAGGATATTATTGGTGATGTAGAAATCAAATACAGAGAATTTCATAACCAAGCTGATATTATTGCCAGTGGAATTCCTATGACTTACGATAGCGCTGGAGTGCAATCAACTTTAGAAAGTGCCGGCATGATTGACATTAGAGGTTACCAAAATGGAGAGCCTGTATACATTAATCCCAAAAAACAAATTACTGTTGAATTTCAATCTGAACATACAGCAGATAGATACAATATGTATGTGTTAGATACTGTTGCAAAAAATTGGGTATATGTGAGTAGAGATAATTCGTTGAAGGGACAGAAACACGAACCTTCGAAAACGTCGGCTGCCGACGCCACTAATGAAAAAGCGGAGTCTCCAAAAACAATTGAACTTCAAAAACAATTGGAGGCAATTCCTCCAAAAATAGAAGCAGAAAAAATAGTTTATACAAAGAAAGTAAATCAGTTGCCAAAAGTTGTAACGCCAACAAAGCCAACCAAAGCAACTGCTGGAAGGCCTCAATTTGAGCTTGATGTTAACTACAAAGAGTTCCCTGAATTGGAAGCTTTTAAAAACGCCATTTTTGAAGTTGGTGCAGAAAATCAAAATTATAATTCTAAACTAGCGGATATTACCTGGAGCAGTGCTGAAGTATCTGAAGGACCAATAAAAGGGAAAAATTATCTGTTAACTTTAAAATTACGAGAGCGTGTTGAAAAACTAATTGTTTATCCAGCCTTAACAGGAGCAGATTATGACAAAGCATTAAAGTCCTACGAAAGTAAATTTAATGATTATAAAACGGCGGTTGCAAAACGAGAAGCTGATGAAAAAAGATTAAAAGAAGAATTTGAAGCAAAACAAGCAGCTTTTGTAACAGAGCAAAAACGCTTGACGGATGAAATGATTAAGGAACGTATTCGTTGGCAGAAAGAACAAGAAGATGAATTGAACCGTAAATTCCAATCAATTACTAGTCAGGAAAAAGTAACACGTATTTTCAATGTAACAAACTTTGGTATTTGTAATTCAGACTGCCCAACTAGCATGCCACAGGGAGAAAAGATGAATCCAATATTTGTGATTAACAATAGCGATTCATTTATTAGATCTGAAAAAACATATTTAGTCTGTCACAGTAAAAATGTAGTTTATAATTTTTATACTCCATCCATTTCTTACGATCCAAAAGACACGTATAGTTTATGTGTATTATCAAACGGTAAATTATATTTATGTGATAAAACACAATTAGGAACCTGTTTTGCAAATAAGCAAAACAAAATTCCAGTAAAAGAATTAAGTGTTGATGTGAATGATTCTTATGAATTGAAAAAAGCCTTAGGGATTTAAACTATAAACTAAAACCACTACTTATGAAGAAAATTGTATTTGCAACTATTGCATTGGCTACGCTATGTATTTCTTTCACTAAAGAAAAACTATTTACTCCTCCTGGAACAGTCCAAATTAATGACACGCTATTTGCTGATGCAACAGAAATAAGCAATTTGAGTTGGCTGGAGTACGAACTATGGACAAAAGCAATTTATGGAACAAATTCGAAAGAACATTTAGCAACTCTGCCCGATACTTTAGTATGGAGAGAGAAAAACTCATATAACGAACCTTACGTTAAGTATTACTATAGACATCACGCTTATAAAGACTTTCCGGTTGTTGGCATCAGATATGAACAAGCTATTGCATATTGCAAATGGAGAACTGACAGAGTAAAAGCATTCATGACCTTAGGAAAAAAATTCAAATACAATGATTTCGAATACCGTTTACCAAGTATAACTGAATGGGAAAAACTAGCTGAATTTTCGACTCACGTGCTTAACAATAATGGAAAAGATGAGAAAGGAAAATATCGAATAAACTGTGCACATCCAGATACAATAGGAACTCCCTACCCTGATGTTACATCTCCAGTAAAATCATACTCAAAAAGCCTTTATGGTTTATATAACATGCTAGGTAATGTAGCAGAAATAACAAATGAAAAAGGAATTTGCAAAGGTGGTGGCTGGAGAAATAACTTGGAAGAATGTAGAGTTGGAAAAAACACAGAATATTCAAAGCCTACCGCTTGGTTAGGATTTAGATGTGTTTGTGTAATTAAAAAATTCAACAACTTGTAAGCGTTTTTTAACTAAACAAAAAACTCGTTCATCGAAAAAAAATAACATTTTTCAGAACAAAATTAAATTAATAATTAATTCTGTATTTCGCACAAAAAAGAGTGCTACCTCTCTTAATTTTATTTATCTTTTAATTTAATTTTGCTAATTAAGTAGGCTTTTCACAAAATGAATTTCCTCTATTTGGGATTATACTAAAATCTGAAAATATTAAAGATGACTACAATAAATAAATTTATCTGTTCTTTAGGACTTTTATCCATCATAAACATATCAAATGCACAAATAACTTTTCCTTGGAATGGAACATACGGGGGATCTGGCGCAAATAGGACTTATTCGACAACTGTTTCCGGTGTTACTATGTCAGCAACAATCAATAATTCCGAAAATGTATTCCAAGATGCTTCTCCAAAATTTTTCGCCACAAGTTCTGTTTTTCCAAGCAGCGGTTGTGCTGGCTTACCCGCTGTAAATGAAGGAATGTTGCTAAGTACCGATTGGACAACCAATACTACAAAAACGGTTATTACCACCATCACTTTTAGCCAACCGGTTCAGGCGCCCATTAACTTTAGTTTATATGATATAAATGATGATGGTTCTGGAAGTTGGAGAGACAAGATTACTATTTCGGCAAGCAATAGCATTGGACCGGTTAATATATCCAAAGTAGGTACTTTATGTATAGAAACTGGAGGTAGTGTTTCCGGTAATGGTACAACACTTCTCACACTAAACGCTGGCTCATCAAGTGCATGTACTTGTTGGGGAAATAACAGCATAAATGTGGGGGCAGCAACCGACTGTGTAACTAGCATTGTTATTACTTACGGTTCTATGAATACTTCATATAACAATCCAAAACAATATGTTGTAATCAGTAAATTAACAACAACTGCACCTGGAGCTGTAACTACTGGTACAGCAGTAACTAATAATTGTGGTAATTCTGTTTTAACAGCTTCTGGTGGAGGATTATATAGCTGGAGCAATAGTTTAGGCAGTTCATCAACAGCTAATACAAGTGTTGCAGGCACATATACAGTAACCGTTACAAATAATAAAGGTTGTCAAAAAGCAACTACTGTAGTTGCGGCTCCAAAAGCATTCCCTGTTCCTACTTCCTCTTTCAATTGTGCTCAAGCAAATACTATTAAATTAACGGCTTCTGGCGGCGGAACTTATTCTTGGACAGGCCCTAATAGTTTTTCAAATTCGACAGCTACTCCTACAATTTCTTCTGCTACAGCATCGAATTTTGGAACATATACGGTTTCTGTTACTGCTGCAAACGGATGTGTAGCCACCAGTACAACCGATGTTAATTCAATAGGCTGTTCATTATTACCTGTAGATTTAATGCTTTTTAAAGGTACTTGCGAAAATAATAAAGCAGTCTTTAACTGGTCAACCTCTTCTGAAAAAAATAATATTTTTTTTATTCTTGAAAAAAGTAAAGATGGAGTAATCTTTGACGAAATAGGTAGAATTAAAGGTGAAGGAAATAGTACCGAAACAAAAAATTATTCTCTCTCCTTTGAAAATAATGAGTACGCTACTTTTTATTACAGATTAAAACAAGTTGATTTTAGTGGTAAATATAATTATTCAGAAGTTATATCTGTTTCATGTGATAAAAAAGGTTTATTTTTTGACAGTATTCGTTTATTCCCTAATCCAGTAGACTCTTATCTTTCGATTGATTTAGGCGATATCATTAAATCAGATTTAAGAATGACAATAATCGATGCTTTAGGAAGAGAAATAAAGAACATAATTCTACAACCTAATGATCCATCCATAATAACAGTAAATACATCAGATATTGCAAATGGTATTTATGTATTTAAAATTACTGATAGTAAAAATCAAGCACTAGCCCCATTTATTAAATTTATAAAGCAAACTGATTTAATAGTAAAATAACAAACTAAGATGTTATCATATTAGAAGAATTACAAATTACTGTATAATAGATCTATTTGTTGTTGAGTATTAAATGAATGTAAACAAATTCGAAGACGTTCTTGTCCCTCTTTTACGGTTGGGCTTTTAATGGATTTTATAAAAATATCTTTCTTTAATAATTGCTCTTCTTTTAACTGAACTACTTGGTTTCCTTGTAATATCATACAATGAATCGTGCTTTCACTTTTTATAAAGTGATGAGCATTTTTCAATTGTGAATTAAAATAGGTAATATTCTTTTTTAATTTATTTATTTCAGGTGTTTTAATAAGTAATTGATAAGCAGCTTTTATAGCCAATAAACTATGTTCAGGCATAGCTGTTGTATAAATAAACGAACGGGAAAAATTAATCAAATACTGTTTTAATTCCTCACTTCCAACAATGGCTGCTCCATGACAACCCATCGCTTTTCCATAAGTATATATTCGCGCAAAACAATCATCCTGAATATTCAATTGCTGGCACAATCCCTTTCCTTGTTCACCAAATACACCAATACCGTGCGCTTCATCAACTATTAAATGTAAATTGTATTGCTTACATATATGAGCTAATTCAATCAGTGGTGCACAATCTCCGTCCATAGAATAGACACTTTCCACTACTACATAAATTTCCTGAAAAGTCTCTTTATGTCGTTTTATCAGATCTAATAAAGAAACAACATCGTTATGCGAAAATTTATAGTGAGTAGCGTGACTTAAACGAATACCATCAATTAACGATGCATGAATTAATTCATCACTTAAAATTAAATCTCCTTTTTGAGGAACACTCGATAGTAAACCTAAATTAGCGTCATAACCCGAATTAAAAATTAATGCCGATTCTGACTGATGAAACTGTGCTATTTCATTTTCAATTTCATTAAATAAACCGGAATTTCCACTGATTAATCGGGAACCAGTAGATCCCATTTTTATGGATGGTTCAAGGGTTAAAATTTCCTGATGTAAATAGCCTTGAGTGGAAAAACCTAAATAATCATTACTTGAAAAATCAATGTTCGGATAATTCGTTTTGAGTGAACGAAAGAGAAATTTTTCTTTTGCCTGAAATAATTTATTGGATAATTTATAAGGAAAAGAAGCCATGTGTTTTTATAAAAAAGCCCTAAATGAATTTCAAACTATGTTCATTTAGGGCAAAATATTAAGGTATATGATTTAAACTAATTCTTCTTTTTTTAACTTATCAACAAATGCTTTTTTTGTATTTAAACCTAAAATTTTAAACATTTCCATATCCTGGTTATACAAAGGATTTGGAGTAGTTAATAATTTTTCTCCTGCAAAAATAGAATTAGCTCCTGCCATAAAACATAAAGCTTGTCCTTCCATACTCATACTTAAACGGCCTGCTGATAAACGAACTGCCGTTCTTGGCAGTACAATACGAGCGGTCGCAATCATACGCACCATATCCCAAATTGGAACCGGTGGCTGATCTTCCATAGGAGTTCCTTCTACAGCAACCAATGCGTTAATAGGAACAGATTCCGGTTGAGGGCGTAATAAACTTAAAGTGTATAACATCCCTACTCTATCTTCCACTTTTTCACCCATCCCAATAATTCCACCCGAACAAACGGTTAAGCCTGCCTTACGAACATTATTAATTGTATTTAAACGGTCATCAAATTTACGGGTTGAAATAATGTTTTCGTAATTCTCTTCACTAGTATCAATGTTATGATTATAAGCATATAATCCGGCTTCTGCCAAACGTTTTGCTTGGTCTTCAGTAACCATTCCTAAAGTAGCACACACTTCCAATCCTTTGCTATTAATGGTTTTAACCATATCTAACACTGTATCAAAATCTCTGTTATCACGTACTTCTCTCCATGCAGCGCCTAAACACATACGGCTTGCACCACCTGCTTTTGCGTTGTTAGCTGCTTCATCAACTTCAGGCACGCTCATTAATTTATGAACCTTCACTTCTGTATGATAACGAGCTGCTTGAGGACAGTATGAACAATCTTCCGGACATCCACCGGTTTTGATAGATAATAATGAACTTACCTGTACTTCGCCAACCGTATGATGTTGTTTATGAACTTCTGCTGCTCTATATATTAATTCCATTAAGGGTGTATTATACACCTCTAAAATTTCTTCTTTTGTCCAATCTTTAATTGCCATGGTATATTTTCTAATTCTAACAAATTTACTACAAATGCCACAAACCACAAAACGTAATTGTCTAACAAAATATGTTAGTAATTTTTAAGGCATAAGGCGTATCTTTTTGATTAATGTCCGTTATTTGTATTAATGAAAAAGATCATCTTTTTAAGTATATTTTTATGTTTTATAGGTCAATTGCCTATAAAAGCGCAGTTTAGCGAAAGTAAAGAGCGCAAAAAGATGTGGCGTAAATCCGGCAGAAAACATAAAGCCAGAGAGGCCTATAATCCCTATTTAAAGAAAAAGAAAAAAGATAAACCAAGCTCTGTTGCTGCAAGAGAAGAAAAAGAAGGAACTCGTAAAATGAAACGTGAATTTAAAAGGCAACAACGACGAAATATGAAAAAACTGGGTATTAAGCCAACTAAAGTAAAAAAAGCCTAATGCCACTCTGTAACTTTATTTATTTTTTTAATTATAGGTATATATGAAAAAAATATTTCTGTTACCTATTCTATTAAAATTTACCGCCTTAGCTCAAATTTCAAATCCAGGTTTTGAACAAAAAAGAGATTCTATTCCATCGCTTCCTGCAAATTGGAGAGCTAATTTAAAACCGCATTTTAATTGGCAAATTGACACTACTGTTTTTTATTCGGGAAAACAATCATTACTCATGAATAATGATTCAAATACAGATTCAATGGTGTTTTCTCCTTTTTCTCAAATATGTTCAATAGAAATTGATAAGGCAAAAAAAATAGAGCTAACAGCTTATATTAAAACCAAAAATGTTACCAAAAATGTTGGCTTATGGTGTCAATTATGGAATAAAGACAATAAACAAATTGGGTTTTCGAGTTTAGAAACTCAACAGGTATTAATTAAAGGCACTACAAATTGGACCAAATATACGGTAACATTATTAGTGAATACTGATGTTAAAAAACTGTTGTTAGGCGGATTTCTTAAAGGCTCTGGGCAAGTTTGGTACGACGATTTTAATATTGAAGAGGTT
>JAEUTR010000592.1 GCA_016787365.1 Bacteroidia bacterium | reverse complement strand
AGACAATAAAAGGAATATTTTTTTTAGCATAGTATAAAATAATAGAAGGTTGGTATTTTGTACCAACCATCACAAAAATAGGATTTTTAATCAAAACAGATGCCTAATAAAGTCTATTTTGGGGATGATTATGCTATTTTTAGTTAAAAAGTGGGAAAATTTGATGGAGCTAAAACAAGGTCATTTCTTATAAAAATTCATTTCATCCAGATATTGCCAAACAGGCATTGGTAAAAATGCAGAAATATCTTTTTTGTTTTTAATAGCGTGTCGTATAAAAGTGGAAGATATATCCATTAAAGGAGCTTCTGTTAAGATGACGTTTTTGTGATTTTTTAATTCACCTGAATTGCAGTTGGGACGAGGATATACATAAATAGAATAATTTTTTAAAATCTCTTCGTAATTTTTCCATTTACTAAATGATTCTAAATTGTCTTCCCCCATAATTAATGAAAAACGGTGCTTAGGATATTTTTCTTTTAAATGAGCCAATGTATTAATGGTGTATGATGGTTGAGCTAACCCAAATTCAATATTGCTGCTTTTTAATCGGGGATTATCGCCAATGGCCAAGTTTACCATATGCAATCTTTGATTCTGATTAAGTAAAGATGTTTTTTCTTTAAGAGGATTATGAGGAGAAACTACAAACCATACTTGTTCCAAATCAGTAAACGAGGCCATATAATTTGCCAATACCATGTGTCCGACATGTATAGGATTAAACGAACCAAAAAATAAACCAATATGCATAAAACAAAATTAAACATCATTTTTGATTTAATTCTTTAAATTTTAATCATCTAAATATGTAACTTAGCCCGTGCTTTTTAAAAATATCATAGGGCAGAAACCGGTAAAAGAAAAACTGTTAAACATGTTGCAGGATGGTCGTGTGCCTCATGCCTTAATGTTTACAGGACCCGAGGGAAGTGGAAACTTGCCGGCTGCTTTTGCTTTTGTACAATATTTATTTTGCCAGAATAAACAAGCTCATGATTCTTGTGGAATTTGTTCTTCTTGCTTAAAAGTAAGTAAGCTTATTCATCCCGATTTACATTTGGTTTTTCCAATTCCGGTTAGTAAATCGGTTAGAACCAGTAATGATTTATTGCCTGAATTTAGAGAAGTATTTTTAGAAACACCCTACACAACAGTTCATGATTGGTTTAACAGCTTAGATGCAGAAAATAAACAGCCGATAATTCCAACAGATGAAGCCAATGATATTTTAAAAAAATTATCATACACGAGTTATGAAGGCGGGTATAAAATTATGATTATATGGCAGCCCGAAAAAATGAATGCTTCATCAGCAAATAAATTATTAAAGATATTAGAAGAACCACCTGAGCAAACATAATTTCTTTTAGTTTGTAATCATCCCGAACTGTTACTGGCAACTATTATTTCACGCGCACAACAAATTCCATTTTATAAAATTGATAACGAAGATATTGTTAGCGGCTTGGTGGATGAATTTAGTTGTCAACCGCAGGCTGCTAAACAAGCAGCTTTATTAAGTGATGGCAGCTATCGTGAAGCACAATTACTATTACAACATTTAGATGGAGGAACAGCATATCTGCAAAATTTCAGAACATTTATGCTAATTGCATTAAAATTTGATGCCATTAAAGCAGTTGGGTGGATTGATGAAAATGCCAGAACAGGAAGAGAAAAACAAAAACAATTTTTGCAATATGGGTTAGAAATATTCAGAGACTGTTTAATGTTTAATTTTGGAAGTGTTGACTTAGTAAGGCATTCGGGAGAAGAAAAAGAATTCATTACAAAATTTGCACGGTTTGTAAATCAACGCAACTATGAAAAACTGTTTGAAGAATTTAATTCAGCGTTTTATCATATAGAACGAAATGCAAATCCAAAAATTTTATTTATGGATTTAATCATGAAAACAAATGAGTTGATTAATCTTCCGGCGTAATAAAATCTCTATAACAGTTTTACTTTATATTTTTCTGCCATTTTATATAACTGCTCTTCGCTTACTTCATGAATGTTTTTTTGTTCATGATAATTTTCTACAGTAACAACAAACAGGCTATAGTTATATTGTGATGCTAATTTGAAATATGGCTCCAACTCCCAGTCTAAGGTAAATGTATTGTGTACAAAAATTTTCGGAACACCTTGTTGCATAGCATCTTTTGTGAGCGTTTCGCATTGTTTGTATGCCAAATGATTATTCTGAAAATTAAATGAGTATTCTCCGGTTACTTTATCCGTAAAATAATCATCAACTGAAAAAACCGGATATGTATTGTTTTCTGAAAGAAGAGTTGCTAACGTAGTTTTCCCTGCGCCTGGAAGTCCTCGCAGAAGTATCAATGAATTTTTAAACATCATTATCCGGATAAGTTAATATAATTTCAAAGGTATAATTATATCAACTTCCCCCTCTTTTTTTTTTAAAAGCGTTACATTAATTAAACATAGCTTTTGTTTTTCTTTGGTAAAGGAAAGCATTAGGCGTTACCATTCTGAGAGTTATCTCAAAGCCACCCTGTCCGTTACTAGCCCTGGCAAGGCCTGAAG
>JAEUTR010000591.1 GCA_016787365.1 Bacteroidia bacterium | reverse complement strand
CCAGCGACCTGATAATTACTAATACTATTTCCATTAGCCATATTAATTTCGTAGATATAAGGTGTAGGCGTAATACCTGTTCCTCCTGTCCCCCCCACAATTAATCGTGTTTGGTCACAGTTAAAAGTGATGCACCAGAATTCTGAAAGAAGGTATAATCCTCCTGGATTTGTATTATTCCAAATAACAGCACCTGCGGTAGAAACTTTTACAATTTGAGATGCAGAACCTTGTGTCACATAAGAATTTCCGGCATTATCCACAGCTAAAGTACCAAGCCATGCAGTGGTATCATATGGTGTATTATAAGTCCATTGTAATGTCCCTGCAGGATTATATTTTTTTAATTGCATTGGACTAGTCCCGCCAATCATATAAACGTTTCCTGCTCCATCTTTATCACATTCCCAAATACAATCCCAGTTGCCTGTAAAGGCAGGAGTTTGAGTCCACGGATCAATCACTACTGATTTTGTATTATCATAATTATCTAATTGAAACGAAACTGTTTTCCCTGACTTAATAAAACTAGAAGAAATAACAGAAGAAGAATTGTTCTCGTAAAAAGTAAACGGCGCGTGATCAATAATATCCCCAAGTTTAGTTTCAATATGTATTTCCCCGTTATTTGAAAGAGAAACATTATTATCGTACACCATTTTTACCTGAGACGGATTAGCTCCTGGATGAAGAATTAAAGAATATTTTAATCCATCTTTTTCTGCAAACACATATTCAATATCAATGTTTGGATAAATATTTTTGTAGATTATTTTTTTATAACCTTTTATGTAACTTAAGTTTTTTAGTTTACCGGAAGATTCTTTAAAACTATAATTGTGATAATCAGACGTTAAACCACTTGCCTCAACCTGTACATTATCATTAGCATTTTGCCAAAGCATAGTTACCTGATCGGTCTTTGTGTCCAGTTTATGCTCCTCTTTTTCATGAAGAGCATGTTCTTCTGCACTACCAAATACCTCTCTATAATCTTTATCATTTTCACGCTCATCCTTAGGTTGTTTAGATGTTTGCAAAAAAGTATATGTTATACCTTTTTTGGTAAAATAAATTTTAGTGCCACCATGATCTACAGCAAATAAAACTTCAGCAGGATTACCAAAAGAATTTGGAATAACAAATTGTCCCCTGTTCTCAATAAATGATTTTTGAAAACTAAATTTTTTTGACCAGGAAGAGCCTGTATTATTTTGTGCACTTACTTTTGTAAAAACTAAAATCGTTAAACAAATTGTAAATAAAAAGAAATAACGTAAGATTGATTTCATGCGTATAAATTGACAGTTTGACTAAATCACAAATGTCAAAAATCCACACCTAGATTATTAGAGGGCCGCCCCCTCAATGAGGGAATTGAAGAGACTCAGAACCCCTCTTTTTTTTTTAAAAGCGTTACATTAATTAAACATAGCTTTTGTTTTTCTTTGGTAAAGGAAAGCATTAGGCGTTACCATTCTGAGAGTTATCTCAAAGCCACCCTGTCCGTTACTAGCCCTGGCAAGGCCTGAAG
>JAEUTR010000578.1 GCA_016787365.1 Bacteroidia bacterium | reverse complement strand
AATTTGCTTGGTTTTCTCGTAACAAATAGCTCTGTTATTAAGGGCTTTATAATTATCAGGATCTAAATTTATCACCTTGCTATAGCCGGAGATTGCTTCCTGATAATGATGAAGGTTAAATTCTTTGTCTGCCAGCTTTTTTAATTTTTTAGGAGACTGGGCATACGAGAATTGTATTACCGTAAATAAAATTATGGTTAAAAATAGTTTAAATGATTTCATGCTAGGCATCATTAGTTAAGTATATATAAATTTATAAAAACAAATTAAATCATCATCATTTATAACAAAAACGCCCCAACTTTTCGGAAGGGGCGCTCTAAATATGAACTGTATTTTACTAGTCTTTCTTTTTATCAAAATCCACAACAATTGGTGTAGAGATGCATAATGAAGAATATGTACCAATGATACGACCAATTAACAAGGCAAAGATGAATCCACGAATACTTTCTCCCCCAAAGATGAAGATTACTAGTAATACGAAGAATACAGTTAACGATGTTAAGATGGTACGACTTAATGTACTATTTAACGCATAGTTAATTAGTGTATTACGCTCTGCATTTGTTGCATCTGCATTTACATGCTCTGCTAAACGCTCACGAATCCTATCAAATACAACAACTGTTTCTGTCATCGTATAACCCATAACGGTTAAGATAGCCGCGATGAAATCTTGTCCAATTTCTAATGAGAAAGGTACAATACCATCTAAAATTGTGTAGAATGATAATACCATTAATACGTCATGGAATAAAGCTACAACCGCACCTAAACCGTATTGCCATTTTTTGAATCGAACAACGATGTAGATAAACATTACTAAACAAGAGAATAAAATAGCCGCATAAGCACCGTATAAAATATCTGTTGCAATAGTAGGTCCTACTTTTTGTTGACTTACTAATTCATGTTTTACATTTAATGTATTTAAACCATCGTTTAATGCTGTTTCAACTTCTGTATCAACAGTAGGTGAATTATCAGATACACGATAAGAAGTGGTTACTTTCATTTGGTTATTTCCACCTACAGTTTTTACTTCTAATGATGCATCTTTAAACGCACCTTTTAAAGCCTGTTTCACATCTTCCGTATTCATTTCTTTTTCAAAACGAACTTGGTAGGTACGACCACCTTTAAAGTCAACTCCTAATTTTAAACCGCCATGTGCAAAATACATAACAACACCTAAGGCAATAATGATAGATGAAATGGTATAGTATACCTTTCTACGACCAACAAAATTAAAGGCAACATCTTTAAATGCATTTCTTGTCGCTGTATTATCAAAAGGAATTTCCATTTTGCGGGCTAACATCCATTCGAAAATAACACGGGTAATTAAAATTGCAGAGAATAAAGAAGCTCCAATACCAATTAATAAAGTAGTTGCAAAACCTTGAACTGGTCCTGAACCAAATACCATTAAGATAATTGCTAAAATTGCTAAAGTAACGTTAGAGTCAATAATTGAACTCATGGCATGTTTAAAACCTTCTTTAATGGCATGAGCTACATTTTTTCCATGAGCTAATTCCTCACGAATACGCTCAAAGATTAAGATGTTGGCATCCACCGCTAAACCAATGGTTAATACGATACCCGCAATACCTGGCAGGGTTAATACAGCATTCATAGATGCCAGAATACCCATAATAAAGAACATGTTGGCAATTAACGCAATGTTAGCAACCATACCGGCTTTGTTATAGTACATATACATAAATACTAAGATTACCAATAATGCAATCACAGTACTCATTAAACCTGAGTCAATAGCTTCTTGACCTAAAGTAGGACCAACAACACTTTCTTCAACAATACGAGCAGGAGCTGGTAATTTACCGGCACTTAATACAGCTGCTAAAGTATTCGCTTCTTCTACTGTAAAGTTTCCGGTGATTTGAGATTTACCACCTTTAATTTCGCCATTAACTGTTGGAGCAGAATAAACCATGTTATCCATTACTACTGCAATTGAGCGACCTTTTTTGTCTCCCTGAGGTGAATTATCTTTAGTTAATTTAGCCCATTTTGTTGCTGCTTCACCGGTCATTGTCATACTAATGTATGGGTGACCACCGCTTTGAGCATCAAAATCAGGACGAGCATCAGTAATGATATCACCAGACATAGCTGCCTTACCGCTTCTGTCAGTTACTTTAATAGCATATAGTTCATAATAAGATCCGATAATTTCTCCTGTTTCATTTTTCACCTCTTCAGGTTTAGCACCCCACATGAATTTTAATTTGTTAGGCAAGTACGATTTTAAAACAGGATGTTTTAATAAGGCATTAGCTTTTGCTGTATCTTCTTTACTGTATGCACGAGCAATAACCGGACCCGGTAAAAACTGTTCAGGCTGTTGTGTTTGCTGGTTATAAGAAATATTAGCTTTTAAAGGACTTGGAGTATTTCCGAAATAAATTAATGGAATGCGCATGTTAAATGAATCTAAGGCTGTAGGAACAGCAGTAGAAGTTTTAACCGCAACAACAGCAGCCGTATCAACTACACCTTTAGCAGTATCTACTTTTGCAGGAGCATTAGCAGCTACTTTAGTGGTATCAGAAGATTTTGCTGTAGTGTCTTTTTTTACTTCAAAATCAGGGTATAGTGCTTTAGATAATTTTTCATTGGCGCCAATTAATAAGTTACCTAATTCTGTATTATCATAAGTTTCCCAGAACTCTAGATTTGCAGTTCCTTGTAATAACTCACGAACACGCGCTTTATCCTTTACACCAGGTAACTCAACTAAAATACGTCCGCTGCTTCCTAATTTCTGAATATTAGGTTGAGCAACTCCAAAACGGTCAATACGAGAACGGAATGTTTTTTCTGAATTAGAAATAGATTCTTCAACTTTGGTTCTGATAAATTTAAGAACTTCTTCATTAGAAGCATTATAAGCAATAGAGCCTTTTAATTCAATAGTTTGAAATAACGGTGCTAATTGACCTGATGGTGCGTTTGCTCTATATTTTTTCTCAAATAAAGTTAAGAAATCATCATTGTTATCAACTCCTAAACTGCTTTGAGCATCTAAAATAGATTTGTTGAAAGCAGCATCAGGATTATTGTTTGATAAATTTTTAACAATATCTGCAACAGAAATTTCAAGGGTTACATTCATACCGCCACGTAAATCCAAACCTAAGTTGATTTCACGTTTTTTACACTCTTCGTAAGTATAGCTAGCCACTAATAAATCATAAACAGGCTGTGTTTTTAAAGAATCCAGATATTTATCTACTAGTTTTTCTTTTAAAGAGTCAACGTAAAACAACTCTTTGGTAGCGTCTCCGTTAGCATATTTTTTAGCTGTAGCCTGAACTCCAGCCGAACTGGAAATGCTTTCTGCATATTCTTTTGCTTCAGTTTCTACCCCACGTGTTACCCAGGTAAATGATAGGTAAAAAATACAGGCAAGCGCTAAAAGTATAGCGAAAATCTTAATGGCACCTTTGTTTTGCATAAATCGGTATTATTTCTAAATAAATTAAGGGTGCAAATATAGTTTTATCACCTATATAATGCAAATTAATTTGATGCTGAAAATTAGATAGTTAGCATTTTTTTACTTATTAATTTCGTATTTTTACTGTCAGTATGGGATATGTAAAATTATTGTCATTTTTTTTTGTCTTATCTGGGTTTTTAACGGCTCAAACTAATGTTTACAGGGATACTGTAGCTGTTTTTGAAAACGGACAAAGATTATTGATGCCATGGGCAGGAGGAATTAATTTTAGTTCTTTTACCCAACTCGATCTAAATTTAGATGGGAAACAGGATATTGTAGCCTATGATAAAATTTGTGGTTCGGGAGGAAGATTCAGAACATTTTTAAATATTGGAAATCCCGGAGAAGCAAAATATAAGCATACCTATTTTTACCAGAGTCAATTTCCGGAAGTGACGGATTGGGCTTTATTTTTTGATTATAATAACGATGGCAAAGCCGACTTGTTTACCTATACTACAGGTGGTATTAAGGTTTTTAAAAACAATACAGTTGGCCAGCATTTAAATTTTACTTTAGCAAAGTCTTTATTATTGAGCGATTATAATCCGGGAGGAGTGCCCAGTTTACTGAATTTATATTGTAATTCGGTTGCTTTGCCGGGCATTTCTGATATTGATAATGATGGCGATTTAGATATTTTAAGTTATTCTGTTTTTGGAACCAGAATGGAATTTCATAAAAATATGAGTATGGAACGTTATATGCATTCTGATAGTTTGGTGTTTGATATGGTAGATGCTTGTTGGGGAGACATTGATGAATCTAATTGCGCAGTTACATTAGATGTATGTCCTTACTTAAAAATGTATACAGGTGTTATTCAGGAAAATAGTAATAAGCCATTACATGCAGGCTCCTGTATTATGTGTATGGACAGGGACGGAGATGGAGACAAGGATTTAATTTTAGGAGATATTTCGTGTAATACTATTTGTTATGTAGAAAACACAGGCGATAACAACAATGCTCATATAAGTGATACTACCAAGCTGTATCCGGGCTATCCGGTAAAAGGAACAACAGATGTTATTAAATTAAATTCCTTTCCCTGTACTTATAACTTGGATGTAAATAATGATGGATTTAAAGATTTGATTGCCAGCCCCAATGCGGTTTCAGGTTCCGAAAATTATCAAAGCGTTTGGTATTACAAAAATGCATCAAATACCCCAACGGTTAATTTTGTTTTTCAGAAAAAGAATTTTTTACAGGAAGATATGATTGAGCTGGGCGAAGGAGCTTATCCAGTACTGTTTGATGCCGATGGAGACGGGAAAAAAGATTTGATTATTGGCAATTTGGGCTATTACACTAATAATACAAATAAATCGAAATTGGCTTTTTATAAAAATATTGGAACCACCTCCTCACCTTCTTTTTCTTTAATAACAAAAGATTATCAAAATTTTTCTACGCTTAATATATACTCGATGGCA
>JAEUTR010000505.1 GCA_016787365.1 Bacteroidia bacterium | reverse complement strand
CCTTTGTAGGCATTAAAATTTTTCTTTTTAGGATCTACACAAGTTGGTATTCCTTTACTTTTGGCTAATTCTACAACTTTTGAAATTAACTTAGGAGTAATTAAACCTTTATTATAATCTTCAAATAAAATCACATCAATTTTATCATGTTGAATGATATAAGAAATCAAAGTGATTAATTGTTGTGTTTCTGCTGGTGTAATATCTTCTTCAATTTCTTCGTCAATACGCAACAATTGGTGATTATTACCAATCACACGTGTTTTTTCGGTAGTAATTCTATCGCGAGATTTTAAAATTCCCTTCTGACTTAGCTTTTGAGTTTTTAGTAAATCTAAAAAATTTTGTCCTTCATAATCAATTCCAATAACTGAACATAAAATAGGATTTGCTCCCATCGCTTGAATATTTAAAGCGACGTTAGCAGCGCCACCCAAACGTTTTTCTTTTTTATTAACAGCAATGATTGGAACCGGTGCCTCAGGAGAAATACGATTTACTTTTCCCCACATGTAACTATCAATCATCACATCACCAATAATTAATACGTTTAAATTACTAAACGATCTGAAAATTTCACGAATGTGTTCTTTTTTTACAGCTAACTTTTTCATTTTATTGTTTCAAATTTTTAACCGCAGAGTGTATAAAGTGCGCAGAGGTCTTAAATTTTAGGTCTTTTATTTTAAATCTTTATTTTAATTTTTCAATTGCCTCTTTCATTCTTTTTAAGGCCTCGGTTAATTTATCTTCGGATGTGGCATACGAAAAACGGATATATTTATCGTCACCAAAAGCAGCACCCGGCACTAATGCCACATGAGCAACATCTAGCAAGTACATTGATAAATCGGTGGCGTTGTTAATCGTAAAACCATTGTGTGATTTACCAAATAAAGCAGATACTTCAGGATATACATAAAATGCACCATCAGGCACATTTGTTTTTAATCCCGGAATATCTTTCATTAGTTCTAAAACCAAATTCCTACGTTTCAAAAAAGCGTCGCGCATATAGTGAGTGCTTTCTGCTGGTAACTCCATAGCAGCATGCATTGCTTTTTGAGTAATACTACAAGTACCGGAAGTAAACTGCCCCTGCATTTTATCACAAGCCTGTGCTATCCATCTTGGAGCTGCCATAATTCCACCTCTCCAGCCTGTCATCGCAAATCCTTTTGATACACCATTAATGGTAATCACTCTATCTTTAATATCAGGGAACTGAGCCATACTTTCGTGACCACCAATAAAATTAATATGTTCGTAAATCTCATCGCTCATGATGTATAATTCATCATGTTGCTTAACAACATCTGCAATTGCCCTTAATTCCGCTTTACTATAAACAGAGCCTGTAGGATTACAAGGCGTGCTAAACATCATCATACGTGTTTTTGGCGTAATATGTGCTTTTAATTCCTCTGCTGTAATTTTAAAATCGTTTTCAATAGTCGTATCAATAATAATTGGTACACCACCTGCTAATTTTAAAATCTCTAAATAACTTACCCAAAACGGCGCTGGAATAATTACTTCATCCCCTGGGTTAATAATACATAATACTGCATTTGCTATACTTTGTTTAGCTCCTGTAGATACAACAATATCATCGGCAGTATATTCTAAATTATTATCGCGTTTAAATTTATGAGCAATTGCCTGACGTAATTCAACATACCCACTAACATGTGTATAATAAGTAAAATCTTCATTAATGGCGTTAATCGCAGCTTGCTTAATAATATCAGGTGTTTTAAAGTCAGGCTCGCCTAAACTTAAACTAATGATATCTATTCCTTGGGCTTTTAGCTCACGGCTTTTACGAGCCATTGCAATAGTTTGTGATTCTGAAATAAGATTTACTTTATCTGATAAATGTGCCATATGGTACGTTTTAAAATGCGTAACAAATCTAACAAATACTATAACAATACAAACTTATTTTTGATGAATTTATTGGCCAAAATGTTAGCTGATTTTACTTGGTATTATTATTTAAATTAAGTAATTTTCTGAAAACTTACTCTAGTTACTAATTATTGGATTAACTAATTTACTTGTTATAATGAACTATTGGCTTATAAAATCAGAACCCTTTAAATACAGCTGGGAACAATTTAAAAAAGATAAAATTACAACTTGGGATGGCGTGCGAAACTATGCTGCCCGCAACAACTTAAGAACTATGAAAAAAGGCGATTTAGCCTTATTTTATCATAGCAATGAGGGTCTATGTATTGTTGGAATTGCTAAAGTAGTAAAGGAAGCTTATCAGGATCCAACTACTAAGGAAGAAGCTTGGGTAGCAGTTGATTTTGCTCCTTTTAAAGCATTAAAAACTCCTGTAACTTTAGCTCAAATTAAAGAAGATGAGTACCTAAAGGAAATGCAATTAGTGAAACTTCAACGTTTATCGGTTGGTATTGTAAAACCTGAAGAATTTGATAGGGTTTGTATGTTGGGTGGTTTATAGACCTGACTGCAGAATCCCGATAGCTATCGGGAGCTGAGTTTTAGTATAAACAGAAAAAAAATAAAACATTTAATGTCAGTCTGAGCGGAGTCGAAGACTAGACATCCATTAAAATCCAAACACCATGAAATACCTATTATCCATATTAACACTAACCATTTGTTTAACCATAACAGCTCAAAAAGGACCATTCCCTAAAATGGACGGACACACCTTAGAAGGTACGTCTATTTCTATTCCAATTGTAAATACTAAAAAGTATACAGTTGTTGGTATTTGTTATAAACGTTCGGCAGAAGAAGATTTAAAAACATGGATACAACCTATGTATGATGTTTTTGTAGCAAAACCAAAGGGAACTGATTATTTTGATGTAGCCAGTTACTTTGATGTAAACTATTATTTTGTTCCGCTAATTAGTGGGTTTAAAAAAGCGGCTGCCGATTTCAAGGATGCTACACAGCCAGATTTATGGAAAAATGTGATTGACTGCGATACGGATATTAAATTATTAAAAGAACAAATGAAACCCACAGATGATAATATCCCTTACTTTTATGTGATTGACACCACAGGTAAAATTGTGGAAGTAGTTTCTGGAAAGTATTCTGAAGCTAAAATGGATAAAATACAAGAGGCGATAGATTAATCAGCCTTATTTCAATTAAAAATCATGCTAAATATTTAATAATTGAAAGATAAATAGGCATTCCAAGTGTAATATTAATTGGAAAAGTTATAGCTAATGCCATTGGAATATAAAGACCAGGATTTGATTTAGGAACTGCTAACTTCATGGCAGCAGGTACAGCAATATAAGATGCACTAGACGCTAAAACAGCAAACATAAATCTATTCCCCACATCATCAGTTACAACTTGGCTTAAAATTGCTATTAAAGACCCATTAAATAGTGGGATTACAATGGCAAATAAAAACGGAAACCAACCATTAGATAAAAAAGCTGATAATTTTCTACCACTTACAATGCCCATATCTAATAAGAATATGGCTAAAAATCCTTTAAAAATATCGTTAGTAAAAGGCTTTATTCCTTCTGCCTGTTTTGCATTTGCCAACAATCCTATAATTAAACTGCCTAGTATCAATAAAACACTTCCGTTAGTAAAAGAATGTTTTACTACTTCCAATTTGTTTACAGAGCTAGATTCTTCTTTATTGTATATGGATATTAAAATTAAACCAGTAATAATAGCTGGAGATTCCATCAAAGCCATAATGGCAACCATATGTCCATGTAGATAAAGTTTTTCAGAATCTAAATAAGATACAGCAGTTACAAATGTTACAGCGCTAACTGAACCATAAGCTGCGGCTATTGCTCCAGCATCAAAAACAGTAAGTTTCCGTTTTAAAATAAAAAAAGTATAAACAGGTATTAATAATGATATTCCAATACCAAACAACATCGACCATGCAATTTCAGATGAAAACGATTCGTGTGATAATTCTTGCCCACCTTTAAAGCCGATAGAAAATAACAAATACAGAGAAATAAATTTTGAGGAATTAGCTGGAATTTCTAAATCACTCTTTAATTTAACGGCTAGTATTCCTAAGATAAAAAATAAAAAAGCGGGACTTGTTAAGTTTGATACTAATAAATCTAAATTC
>JAEUTR010000519.1 GCA_016787365.1 Bacteroidia bacterium | reverse complement strand
CAAACCAAAACACCAACTCCCGAAAAATACCTTCAAATTTCAGGTGTGGTGCTGGATGATAGTTTGCAGCCTTTACCTTTTGTATCCATTATGTTAAAAGGTACACGTTCGGGAACAGTAAGTGATTATTATGGCTTTTTTACTATAGTAGCACGTCCGGGCGATGAGATGCAATTTTTTTCAATTAATCATAAAAGTAAAGCCTATAATTTATCGGATACTTTAACCGGTAAACATTATTCTATCATTCAGATCTTAACAAAAGATACCATTCAATTGGCTCAGGTAAATGTATTTCCCTGGCCTAGTAAAGAACAATTTAAAAGGGCCATTTTAAATTTAGATTTAAGTGATAGTGATATTGAAAGGGCGTATAAAAATATGGACAATGAAGATGTGAGAGCATCTATTAAAGGTGGCAGTATGGATGCAGCCGCTAACTACCGTGTGCGCATGCAACAACAATATACGCGCTTATATCAGGCAGGGCAATACCCCAGTGTAAGCTTACTAAATCCTGTGGCATGGGCTCAGTTTATTGATGCCTGGAGAAAAGGGAAGTTGAAGATTAAATAAAATAGCTGCATTACTAACTGCAGTTGTTATACAGAGTGCATAGATTTATTTAGCGAAAACGGTTGCTTATTGAATTTTGGCTAAATTGCTTGTGCTTCTGCCCGCATAAGTTTTAGTTGCTGTTAGCAGCTGTGGTTTTCTTCGCTAACTAGCTATTTGCATTTACAATTTGTGTTTCAAGGTCTACTAAGTTTTCGAACTTTTGAAATACAATATTACTATTTATAGCTTTTAATTCTTTAACCAATTCCAATATTAATTCTAATGGTTCAATTTCAAAGCCAAACATATTTTGGTCAAAATTAGTTCCGACAAGTAAGCCATCATTGTTCATTCCTACACACCAATTTTCAATAAGTTCTGATAATGGAATTTCTGCAACATTGTAGTCAACCCAACCATTTTTTATACAGGAATTAGCAAGAGCTTTCTCTGACCAAAAACAAATGATTCCAACAGGTTCACCATTTTCGTCGTCAAAGTCATTTGAACTTGACGTCGCAAATCCTTCCTCAGATTCTAGTCCGTATACAATGTTTGTCTCGCAAATTTTTTTAATAAACTTCTCGTGTCTTTGTCTAACTGTAATGTGGTCTTGATACATTGTCTAATTTATATAGTTTGTCATACCATTGCTGCTAACGGTTTCGCGCTTTATTTCAGTTTGGTGTTTGAAACAATGTCTACCGAAACGTTTATTTAAAGATACAATGTTGCTATGCAATTGCAAAGCAAAAATTAAAAACGTTTCTACCGCTTTTGCAATTGCTTTATTGTCTGCAAGGCTGGAGCAAACCGTGTGTTAGGCGTTCGTTTTACTTAAAACATATTTTTAGTGGAAATCGAAATTCCTGTCTGGTCTTTGTTTTGTCAAATTTCTCAGCAGGTTTCCACTTCGGCATGTTTTCAATTGCTGCCAAATATAAATTGTCAATTTTTGAAATATTTGAAGATTTAATAATTTTAACGTCGATGACTGTGCCTGTCTCGTCAATTGTCCATTGAGCAACAGGTGTCTTGAAGATGTCAAACTCGCTTTGAGTCAAAACAACTTTATACGTCACATTTTGGTTTATGTAGTCAAACATTTTCTTAAAGCCACCAATGTATTCTGCTTGAACTTCGGGAATAGTAAAAGTTTCCTTTGTCCTTGTCAAACCAATATAGCAAGTGTCTGAATAAGCCTTTAGCTGCCCAAACGAGGCTAAACTACTCATTAGTAAAAATATCAATGTTATATTACGCATTATTGCCTTGGGTTAAATGACGCCTAACGGTTTCAAGCTAAATTCCCGTTTGGAGTTTGAAACTTTGTCTACCGAAATGTTAGTTTAAAGATAAATGTTTAATAGACTTTTGCAAAGCAAAAATTAATTAATTGTCTACCGCTTTTGCAAAAGCTTTGTTGTCTGCCAAACTGTTTACTTAGCGTGTGTTATGCGGTCGTTGTTTATTTGTCCACATTGTACCCAAAAGTGAAGTCTCTCACATTTAGCGAGTCTATTAGCTTTAAGAATTCGTCATGGTTTTTAGGTTTACCAATGATGTCTGTGGAGTTTAAATACTGATTGTCTTTTTCAGAGTTAATAAAATAAAACCCTTCATTGGTTTCAGCAACTATAATCTTGTTGATATGTCCAGCACGTTTTACGTCTGACACCCGGCCAATTGCGTTACCGTCGTCAAGCTCATAATATAGGGTTTGGTAATTAGCACCAGGGTCAAGAGAGACAAAATAATGGTCGTAAATTCTGTGTTTAGTTTCGTGTTGGTCGACACATGACGCAAAGAATATACACACTAGTGTCATTAATATGTACGTTTTCATTTTTGTCATTACAATGCCGCATAACGTTTTCGCGCTAAGCAACGGTTTGATTTGAAACTGTGTCTGCCGAAACGCTACTAACAAAGATAAATGTTTAATAGACTTTTGCAAAGCAAAAATTAACTAATTGTCTGCCGCTTTTGCAAAAGCCGAAGCTGAATGCCCAAATGGGATTTAGGTTGTGTTAGCAGTAGCTTTTTTTAGTCTCCTATTGCAGAAGATAACCACATAAAAGCCATAAACAATAAAAGTCCAGGCACAACAAATATTGCATAAAATCCAACAGTCCAAAGCAATGGCATATTATCTAGCTCAACTTTAACGTTGAAAAAATAAGCCAAAGCACTAAATAAAATAAGTTCTATAAGAAATATCAGTACTGCTGCAATGGTCTGAATAAATGCATTATACAACGGTCTAGGTTTTTGTTCTTCGGGAGACTTGTCTTTTGCAGTTTCGGAGTTAAGTTCAGAAGAAGATAAATCTGTTTTTTTTAAAGAACTTTTATTCGATGATTTTTTAATCTTCTTTCTATCTTTTCTATCGAAACTCATTTGTCGAAATTGAGGTATCAATCCCAAAAATGCTGCGATGCAAGCAGCTAGAGCAATCCAATCTGAACGATTCATATATTATTTCTGTAATATGTAGTTATTTTATCTATTATTTGCTCAAATTGAATTTCTTTATCAAAATTGTTATTTCTATTAAAGTCAAACATTTCAATTATTGAATGCAATGCTTCAATTTTCCAAGCATCATTTGTAACTGTAAGTGTTTTACTATATTTTTCGATATTGTCAAATGTGAGATTGTCCTTTATATGTTTTTTTAATTCTAGTATAATGTCTTTTGGCTCGTTTAATTCTTCAGTCGGCCAGTCAGTTAAAGCTTCTAGTAAATTGTCTGCAGCAGTTCTAAAGTTATTATCTGTCTTGTCATTTTCGATAAAACTTATTAGCTCGTCAAAAGTTATTATGTCATATTTGTGTATGTTGGTCATAAAGTTACTGCTAACTTACTTATACCACTATAAACATTCGGTTATTTCCCGTATAGTATATGCTTGCCGGATGTTTATAGCGCATATCAAAGATATAAATCTTTAATAAATAAAAAAGAGTTGTCTCAAAAGTCAATTTTTTTCGTCATTCTGAACTTGTTTCAGAATCTCAACGATAGTAAAATTGACCGTCTTAGAGATACCGAATCAAGTTCGGCATGACCATCTAAGACTTTAGAAACAACCCATTTTCATTTTACCATAACACTAAATTAACAACAACAGGTTGCGAAGCGAGTTGTCGGAACGATTAACTCATCAGCGAAGCAACGATAGTTTTTCAGTTATCTACCTGAATTTTTGGTCTGAAGTTACAAACCCTTTGTAAGCTTACTAAATCCGGTGGCATGGGCTCAGTTTATTGATGCCTGGAGAAAATGAAAGTTAAAGATTAAGTAAAATTTCTTTTCTCAATTTAAAGAGTCAAACAGCATATAATTCCATTTCTTTTTACAATATTTGTAGCTTAACGTCGTTATTTAAGCTGTGCTGCAAAAATATTTTTATACAATTGTCTTATCCCTTATGATAACAGTTTGCTATTGTCAAACTGCTGTAATTTCGGGTACTATAAAAGATGATGATGGTATAGGTATTCCTGATGTACAAATTGCCGTTTTAGAAGATGGATCAAGGGTAACAACAAGTGATGCTAATGGTCGTTATACGCTCATCGTTCCTGTTAATAAAGAAATTACAGTTTCTGTATACAATATCAGTTACAAGCAAATATCAAAAAAATTCACCTTAAAAACGGATGAAAATATAACCTTTAGCCCGCGTTTGGCTACAAAAAATAATATTGAT
>JAEUTR010000510.1 GCA_016787365.1 Bacteroidia bacterium | reverse complement strand
GAAATTCCCAGAAATATAACCCCAATCAACCATTCATAACCACTCCAATACACTTCTGCTTTTAAATTTTCAACAGCAAACTGATCAGCAATAAGATTACTTGAAATTAACCATTCCTTTAAAAAAGGGACGCAGCCAATTAATAAAAATACCAATCCTAATAAAGAAGTTATTATCACAAATAAAACATGAAACCATTTTTTCCATTGATAATGTCCCGACAATAACTTTTGAATGGCATAGGTTGCCAAATAAGTTAAGGGGAAATAACATAAAGATGAATAATGTACAATTTTAGTTTGTACAATAGAGAATAAGATTAAGACCACCCAAAACAAACTTATCATCCATTTTTTTACATGTATTTGATAAGGCGTATCTGCATTTGATTTTCTATGCGCTAAAATCAAAAATAAAGAAGAAGGAAAACATCCTATTAATAAAACCACAAAATGATAAATAAATGGACCACCGTGATCACTATCTTCTGTTTTAAATAAACGGATTTGATAATCAATAAATTCTTGTATTACTTGCCCATGCCCTTTTAAATACATAGTAGCAAACCAACTTAATCCCGTAATTAAAAAAGCCAAAAAGAAAACTGCCATAAATTTAAACGAGGAAATCTTTTTTAAACGACCCAGTATAAAAAATATGGTAACCGTTAGTCCAACTAAAACTAATGCTGCCGGCCCCTTAGTTAATAATGCTAATCCCAAAAAGAAACCTCCAATAATAGCAGTACGATAGCCAAATTTACCAACAGGATTATTGGTATGTTGTATTAAATAATAAACCGATAAATAAATAAATAAATTAAACCATGGGTCTATGATACCACTTTTAAAAAATAAATGAGGTAACAATGTAGAGGCATATACAAATACCCATGTTAAACCAAATTTTTGATCGTTTAGTTCTTTTCCTGTTTTATATAAAACCATTAATGTAATAACACCACATAATGCATTAGGAAACCGTGCAGCAAACTCATTAATTCCAAATACATTCATACTTATGGCTTGTAACCAAATAAACAATGGTGGTTTTTCCCAAAAGGGATGAAAGTATAATTGAACATCCGAATAATTATTGGTTACAATCATTTCACGAGCGCATTCTGCAAAATTAATTTCATCCCAATCAAATAATGGCATATTACCAATAAATGGAATATAAAGTAAACAAGCCGATATAAAAATAAAGGCGTAGGCTTTAATATCTGTATTTAAAAATTTAAACACGTTTAGTTTTTCGTTGAGATAATAGTAATGGTAAAGTTGTGTTTAAATATTGCCATTTTTGGGTGTGATAAAACACAACATAAAATAATAATGCAAAACAAAAACCAATAATAGAACCCACATAAATATCTATTAACCAATGTTGAGATAAATATACACGGCTATAGGCTGCTAATATAGCCAATATAAAAAATAATATTTTCAAAAAATGACTTCTACTCACAAATAACAAACAAAAAAATAAAGCAAAAGCTGATAAAGCATGCCCGCTTGGGAAAGAATTAAATCCTAAAATATCGGTATCTGCCGGAATTTTCAACTCCTCTCTTACATAATATTGAAACACAAAATGCGGACGATAAATATGTGGAAACACTAAATGTTTTAATATGGATGAAACAACAGCTGCGCCCATATAAGATATAATAATATATACTGATTTACGAATATTGAAAAACAAAAAAACAATCGCCACTAAAAATGCAAAAATACCATCGCCTAAATGTGTTATAAAACTAAAAAAAGCATCTATTAATGGGTTCCCAACATAAGTATTCATTGCCCTATGAATATCTACTTTTCCAGCCTGTAATAATTCGTATCCCACAAAACATAATATTCCTAAATAAATTAAGATATAAAAGATGTTATGTTTTATAAAATGCTTCATTACTTTTTAACGGTTCCCTTTTTTTTATCCTCTGTTTGTATCGGTGGCGTTACTTTAATTTCTTTTTTAAATGGTTTATCCTGCACCACAATATCACAAGTTGTTTTAATAGCTTGTTTCACCACCTTCATCACACAATCCGATGGTTGAACATATATTTGCTTCAAAGTACTATCAGGCATCGTAAAAGACATGTCCGTTGCAAAACTTTTTGGCCCTTCAAACAAAAACGGATCTTTAAAATAATCTTCCAAATGTATATTTTTTATATGGATTTTTTTACCTAGTACCACTGTATACAATTCAAATACAGCATCCGTAATTTTAATAGATATAAGATTAAGCGTATTATCATACCCGATTTTTACATGCCCCAGTACCTGAGATTTATATCCGAATGGACCAACTTCAACTTTAGCATCACAGGTAAAATCGCTACTATCGGGTTTAAAGCTAATTTTAGGGTTTAATATTTTCCATTTATAATGCCCTTCAATAATGCCCAATACTTCGTATTGACTTTTACCATTAATTTCTCCAACCGCGGTAAACACCTTATTAACAGCTCTTTCACTTAATACAAAAGCAAAATCATTAGGATTTTGACCTACTAAAACAGAAGAAAAATGTATTAAAAAAAGAAAAATAAGTTTCTTAAATTGCATGCTGTAAATATATAATTTTGCTCAGCTTATATTTTGCTAAAAATAAAAACTAAAACACAATTAATACATTCATTTTTCTTTTTTTAACTAACATATTATGACAATAAAAGCCAATAATCCTTCACTTACATCTTGGATAAATGTTGAAACTAATTCCGATTTCCCTATTCAAAATTTACCCTTTGGTATTTATTCAGATGTTAACGTAAAACATCATGCCTGTTCTGCTATTGGGTCTTATATTATTGATTTATATGAATTGACAAATCGTGGATATTTTAAAAACATTAATATCAATAAAGAAGTATTTAATAATGCTTACTTGAATGATTTTATGGAATTAGGAAAAGAAGTAACCAGAGCTTTAAGAGATCGCTTATCTGAATTATTAGATAGTAACAATAAGGAATTACAGGATGCTAAAGAAGCTTTTAATCATATATTCAAACAACAATCGAACGTTTCGTTATTATTACCTGTAAAAGTGGGCGACTATACTGATTTTTACAGTAGCATTGATCATGCAACCAATATTGGAACCATGATTAGAGATCCTAAAAATGCATTAATGCCAAACTGGAAATACATTCCGGTTGGATACCACGGACGTGCCAGTAGTATTACCGTTAGTGGAACTCCTTTGCACCGACCAAAAGGACAAATGAAACCTGCTGATGCAGAAGTACCAACTTTTGGGCCATGTAAATTACTTGATTTTGAATTAGAAACTGCTTACATCATTGGAAAATCAAGTAAACTAGGTGAAAGCATCAGTACTGAAAAAGCAGATGATTATATTTTTGGAATGGTATTATTTAACGATTGGAGTGCACGTGATATTCAAACATGGGAATATGTTCCATTGGGACCATTTTTATCCAAAAACTTTGCATCAACCATTTCGCCATGGATTGTAACATTAGATGCTTTAGAACCATACAGAACCGAAGGCTATGTTCAAGAACCAAAAGTATTTCCTTATTTAGAATATACAGGTAACAAAAATGTAGATATCAAATTAGAAGTAGCTATTCAGCCTGAAAACAGTACTGAAACTGTTATTTGTAATTCTAACTATAAATATATGTATTGGACCATGGAACAACAATTAGCTCATCATACTGTGAATGGCTGTAATGTAAATGTGGGAGATATGATGGGAAGTGGGACAATTAGTGGTCCTCAACCTCATGAATATGGCAGTATGATGGAATTAAGCTGGAAAGGAACAAAACCATTAAAATTAAATGATGGTAGCGAACGTAAATTTATTAATGATAATGACACTGTTATTTTAAGAGGCTATTGCCAAAATGATAAAGTTCGCATTGGTTTTGGAGAATGCAGAGCTAAATTACTACCTGCATTATAAACTAGCGCATATTTATATAAAAGGCAATCCAAATAACGGATTGCCTTTTTGTTTTTACATCTATTGATAAACCGTGAAATTTGTAACATTTTTTTCATTTCTGTAAACAAGACCTATGTCAAAATTTGTATCTTTAACTATATAATATGACATTTATCATTTACAAATATGATATTGACTGTTTTGATAAACCCTATTTAATAATAAATTAGCCCTATACATTATTTATGATAAAAAACATCTTTATTGAAATAGGGTTAATTGCTCGTTTTACCGGACGTTTTTTCATAGAAGTGTTTAAACCTCGTTTTGAATTTAATGAATTTTTGCGTCAGTGTTTTTATATTGGTAATAAATCCTTTCCTCTAGTTGCTATTACTGCCTTTATTATGGGATTGGTAATTACCATGCAATCTCGTCCTACCCTTGTTGAATTTGGTGCACAAGCTTGGTTACCCAAAATGATTTCAGTTTCCTTAGTTAGAGAAATTGCACCTGTTATTACTGCCTTAATTTGTGCCGGTAAAATTGGTTCAGGTATCGGTGCCGAATTAGGATCCATGAAAGTTACCGAACAAATTGACGCCATGGATGTATCCGGCACTAACCCTTATAAATTTTTAGTGGTTACACGTGTCATGGCTACAACCTTAATGATTCCTATTTTGGCTATTTTAGCCGACACAATTTCATTATATGGTGGATACTTGGGTTGTAATATACATGGTGTGGTAAGTTGGGATTTATTTTGGAATCAGGTATTTGATACATTAGTATATGCGGATGTACTTCCCTCTATCTTAAAAACATTTTTCTTTGGTTTTATTATTGGCATCATTGGATGTTATCAGGGTTTTAATTCAAGCAAAGGCACCGAAGGTGTTGGTCAGTCTGCTAACTCAGCCGTTGTTATTTCTTCCTTATTAGTTTTTATTATTGATTTGTTGGCTGTTCAAATTACAGATGCATTAAACTTAAATTAAGAAATGGCAACTGTAAATGAACATACACCAAACAGTAATGCACCTGAAGAGGTTATTAAAATTAACGATTTACATAAAGCATTCGGAGATAACAAAGTGATTAACGGATTTAATTTTAATTTAAAACGTGGCGAAAATGCAGTTGTATTAGGAAAATCGGGTTCAGGAAAATCGGTTTTAATAAAGTTAATTATCGGCTTAATGAAACCTGATCAAGGCAGCATTGAGGTATTGGGTGATAAAGTTGAAACACTAAGCACTTCTGAGTTAGATAAAATGCGAGTAAAAGTTGGTTTTTTATTTCAAAGCAATGCCTTATACGATTCGATGACCATTAGAGAAAATTTAGAATTTCCTTTACGAAGACATTGGATAAAAAAAAGTACAAATAAAAATGAAGTTGATAATTTAGTAATGGAAGCATTAACTAATGTAGGACTTCCACATACGGTTGACATGATGCCTTCTGAATTATCAGGTGGTATGCGCAAACGTATTGCTTTAGCAAGAACCTTAATTTTAAAACCGGAAATTATTTTGTATGACGAACCAACTACCGGCCTCGATCCAATAACAGGAAAAGAAATCAGTCATTTAATGCTTGATCTCCAAAAGAAATATAACACTTCTTCCATCATTATTTCGCACGATATTAATTGTGTAAAAATAGTAGCTAACCGAATCGTCATGCTCATTGACGGTAAATGTTATGCTACAGGAACCTATGACGAATTAGAACATTCAACAGACTTAAGGGTAAAACAATTTTTTGAATAAAATTTTATGGCACAAGAGACATCTAAAAATATACGCGTAGGTGCATTTGTACTAATTGGTACGGCGCTATTAATTTTTTCGCTATACCTAATTGGCGCAAAACAAAATTTATTTGGTTCAACCTTCGAACTTAAATCACAATTTAAAAACGTAAATGGTTTAATGCCGGGAAATAATGTTCGTTTTACAGGTATAGATGTGGGCACCGTTAAAAGTGTTGAAATTGTAAATGACTCTACCGTAAATGTAACTATGGTAATTGAAGACAAAGTACAAGCCTTTATTAAAAAAAATGCAACAGCTATGGTTGGTACGGATGGCTTAATGGGAAATAAATTAATTAACATCAGTTCTTCTATCGAAAGTTCTCCAAGTGTCGAAGATGGTGATTTTTTAATTTCGAAGAGCCCATTAGGTACTGATGATATGATGCGTACATTAAACATTACGAACGAAAACGTGAAAGACATTACCATTGATTTAAAAAATATTGTACATCGCTTAAATAGCCCAAATACCCTATGGAGTATTTTAATGGATACGATTGTAGCTGAAAATGTAAAACAAGCTATTGTGAATATTAAAGTAACTGGTGAACGTACCGCGTTAATTACCGGAGATTTAAGCAGAATTGTGAAACATATTAAAGATGGTAAAGGAACTATCGGTGCTTTAATAGCAGATACAACCATGGCTGTAAAATTAAATCAAAGCATTGTTAACATTAAACTCATCACCGATTCATTAGCATTGGTTACAGGCGATATGCATTATATAACTTCTAAAGTCAAAAAAGGCGAAGGAGGCATTGGAACCATATTAATGGATACCACTTTTGTAAATAACTTAAATGAAACTATGAAAAATGTGAGAAGCGGGACTAAAAATTTTGATGAAGACATGGAAGCGTTAAAACATAATATCCTGTTGAGAAATTATTTTAAGAAAAAAGAAAAAGCAGCTAAAAAAAAATAATTTACAATGTCGTCCAATAACTACAATATAAGCGGATTAACCAGTGAGCAAGTAGTACAAGCAAGGACTAAACACGGAGACAATCAATTAAATTATAAAAAAGAAAATGGTTTTTTGGATGCCATAAAAGGTATTGCAAAAGAACCAATGGTCATCTTATTATTGGTTGCTTCTTCCATTTACTTTATAAGTGGCGAGACAGGAGACGGGATTTTTTTATCCTTAGCTATTATATTAGTTTCTGCCATTTCTTTATATCAGGATTCGAGAAGTCGAAATGCCTTAGAAAAATTAAAAAGCTTTACACAAGCCAAATGCAAAGTTATTCGTAATAACGAAACGGTAGATATTAATAGTGAAGACTTAGTAATTGGAGATTATTTAATTGTTGAAGAAGGAACATTTATCGCAGCCGATGGAGACATTATTCAATCTAATGATTTTTCGGTTAACGAGTCTATTTTAACCGGTGAATCATTATCGGTTGAGAAAGATAAAAGTAAAGAAGACCATTTTGTATACAGAGGTACGACCGTTAATAGTGGATTAGCAATTGTTATTATTACAGCTATTGGTAACGAAACCAAATTGGGAAAAATTGGAAAAAGTTTAGAAAGCATTACGGAAGAAAAAACACCTTTAGAATTACAAATTAGCAACTTTGTAAAAAAAATGGTAATTGCTGGTGTTATTGTTTTTGTGACATTCTGGAGCATCATTTTTTTTCAATCATTAAATTTTTTAGATAGTTTAATAAAAGCGCTCACCATCGCTATGAGTATTTTACCTGAAG
>JAEUTR010000136.1 GCA_016787365.1 Bacteroidia bacterium | reverse complement strand
ATATAGTTTAAAAATTCTCAACGAAGTCCCAAACTCTATTCCTCTGTGTTGATTATTTATTTCCTAAATCCTAAAATTTTCGCCATTTTTACGGGCTAAATGAATCAAAACCAAAAACAAGAGAAAGCGCCAAAACGTATTGCCATTATGGGCAGTACCGGCAGCATTGGAACTCAGGCTTTAGAGGTTATAAAAGATAATCCCGAACATTTTGAAGCAGAGGTTTTAGTAGCTCATTCAAATGCCGATTTATTAATTAAACAAGCCATTGAGTTTAAACCCAATGCCGTTGTGATTGGTGATGAAAGTAAATATAAACAGGTAAAAGATGCCTTATTTGAACACGATGTAAAAGTATTTGCCGGAGCTAAATCCATCGAACAAATTGTTGAAATGGAAACCATCGATACCGTTTTAGCTTCTATTGTTGGTTATGCAGGCTTAGCTTCTACTATCAATGCCATTAAACATAAAAAAGCTATTGCTTTAGCAAATAAAGAAACCTTAGTAGTTGCTGGAGATATTGTCACTAAGTTGGCATACGAAAATGCGGTCAACTTGTATCCAGTAGATTCTGAGCATTCAGCTATATTTCAATGTTTGGTTGGAGAATTTGATAATCAAATCGAAAAAATATATTTAACAGCAAGCGGAGGACCATTCAGAGGAAAAGACAGAGTTTTTTTAGCGAATGTTACAAAAGCCCAAGCTTTAAAACATCCAAATTGGGTAATGGGTGCTAAAATTACCATTGATTCGGCTAGCTTAATGAATAAGGGTTTAGAAGTGATTGAAGCTAAATGGTTGTTTAGTTTAAAAGCTGAGCAAATTGATGTGATTGTTCATCCTCAAAGTATTGTACACAGTATTGTGCAGTTCACAGATGGCAGTATGAAAGCGCAAATGGGTTTACCTGATATGAAATTGCCTATTCAATATGCTTTTACATATCCAGAGCGAATTAAAACAAACTTCCCTCGTTTTGATTTTTTTAACTATCCACAGCTCACATTTGAGAAGCCGGATACAGAAACCTTTAGTAACTTAGCATTGGCTTTTAAAGCAATGGAAAGAGGCGGTAATATGCCGTGTGTATTAAATGCTGCTAACGAAATTGTTGTTCAAGCTTTTTTAGAAGATAAAATAGGGTTTTTACAAATGAGTGATGTCATTGCGAATGCTTTGGATAAAATGCCGATGATTAAAACACCAAGCATTGAAGATTATATTCAGTGTGATAAAGAAACAAGAATACTAACAACAGAATTAATTAAAAAATAAGTATGGGTACGTTTATTAATATAGCACAATTTATAACAAGCTTAGGCTTATTAATTTTGTTGCATGAGTTTGGACATTTTATAACGGCACGTATGTTTAAAATACGAGTGGATAAATTTTACATGTTTTTTGATTTTTTGTTCCCTTTACCAGGTGTTTTAAATTTTGCTTTATTTAAAAAGAAAATTGGTGATACCGAGTACGGTATTGGCTGGTTTCCGATGGGTGGTTATGTACAAATTGCCGGAATGATTGATGAAAGTTTGGATACTGAGCAAATGAATAGGCCAGCCGAACCATGGGAATTTAGAGCTCATCCAGCTTGGCAACGTTTAATAGTAATGTTAGGAGGTATCATCGTCAATGTTTTATTAGCATTCTTAATTTATGCAATGATACTATTTACATGGGGCGAGAAAAAAATACCAATGACTCAATTAAAGGATGGTATTTCTTGTATGGATTCATTAGGTACAAGTGTTGGTTTTAAAACAGGAGATAAAATTGTTTCGGTTGATGGTAAACCTATACTATATTTTGATGATTTAAGAATTGAAATTTTATTAGGCCACACCGTACAAATTGATAGAAATGGCGAAAGAGTAGAAATTGCTTTGCCTCAGGATTTTGTTGATCAAATTGCTAAAACAGAAAATTTTAGTTTTATTTCAAGCCGTGTTCCTTCTTATTTTATAGGATTTCCAGACTCATCGTTAAATAAAGGAGTAGCTCTACAAGTTGGAGATATGGTAGTTGGATTTAACGATTCTATAAAATTTAAGTATCATGATGAACTAGTTTCTGAAATTAAAAATCATAAAGGAGAAAACGTACTACTAAACGTTATCCGAAAAGGTAAACAAGTGAATGTGCCAATAAAAATATCTGATAAAGGGAAAATGGAAATGCATTTTGCCAATAAATATGATGACATAGAAACATTTGGAGGATTCACATACGAAAGAAAAAAATATGGTTTCTTAGAATCTTTCCCGGCAGGAGTTGTAATGACCTTTGATAAATTGAATTTTTATGTCCGTCAGTTTAAAATGATTTTTACGCCAAGCACAGGTGGATATAAGCACATTGGTGGCTTTAAATCAATGTCTAAAATGTTCGGAGAAGAATGGATATGGGAAGATTTTTGGACACGTACAGCTTTTTTATCAGTTGTATTAGCATTCATGAATTTATTGCCAATTCCAGCTTTGGATGGGGGACATGTAGTATTTACTTTATATGAAATGATTACTAGCAGAGCACCAAGCGTAAAGGTATTAACCTATGCACAATATGTTGGCATGGCACTTTTACTCTTCCTGATGTTGTATGCCAATCTAAATGATTTTGTACATTTTTTCAAGTAACTTTTAATTGTTTTTGTATTATACTAAGCTAATGGTAAAAAAGTGTTTAAATAATAAAACTTTAATTCTTTTAAATTTTATGTTGTTTGCATTTTATGTGCAAGCACAAGATAAAACCATTAGCTCAGGGAATAAACCTTCAGCAAAAGAAACCCTTGCTAAGCATAAAATTATGCTGATTCCATTTGAAAATAGAATGTATCTGAGTGAAATTGACTTTATGATTAATAAAGAATCAAAACTCAGTGCCAAACAAATTAAAGCTGTTATGCGTGATGGGCTAAACGAACAATTGTATAAAAAATTAAAGCCTAAAATGCCTGTAGTAGATTTATTGGAAGACACTACTAAAACAAAAAAGGATTTAGAAAATATATATCAGTATTTATCTTATCAATATTTAAAGGTTCCCAATCAGGATAATTATAAACCACCGGTTAAAGAAAAAGAAGAAAAAACGATTGCAAACGGTCAATTGGTGGTTGAAAGCAACAGCGATGTTCGCTTTATGAATGCGAAATTAAAAAATGCCACTTTGGTACCCTATTTAGGTGGAAAATACAAGACAGATTTATTTTTGTTTATTAATGAGCTAGACATTAAAGCTTTAAATGGTTCTCCTGCCGACTTAAACAGCACTTCAACCCGAAAAATTGTTCTTCATTACACCTTATATACCCTTGATGCTAAAGAAATAAATTCGGGTATTGCCGAAGTTAATCTGCCTACTAACGTCAATAACCCTAGTAAAATTATTAATACCTATTTCGCCCAATTAGCTGATATCATAGCTGCCCGCATTGAAAAAGCTTTAATTATTAAATAAAGCCATCTATCGCCCTGAGGTAATCCAAAAAATTAACAATTATCTTTGTTAATAAATACAATTTAAGTGTAACATACTTAATATTAATAGAATTATTTTTGTTTAAAAATCAATCCAATGAAAATAGTTTATTCATCCATCATCACATTACTGTTTTTTTTAGTATCCTGCGTTCCTCAAAGATTATTGGAAGAAACAAAAACCAAATTAAATTCTTGCGAAACAGAATCAGTTGCT
>JAEUTR010000407.1 GCA_016787365.1 Bacteroidia bacterium | reverse complement strand
AAAACGTTTAATACCTCTGATGACAAATACATCATTGATACCATCATCATTAGGAGAAAACCCTTCCGGAATATTAAAATCTATAGGAAAAGTTTCAACCGTTGAACTATTATTGGTCATATTTCCATCCGGTTCATTACCTGAAATAGTGGCGGTATTTACATAATTTCCATCCGTTAAAACAGTAACTGTAATAGTTAACGTTTCCGTTGAACCACTATTTAAACTACCAATAGTCCAAACACCGGTAACTACATCATATGTTCCGGCAGTTGCCGAAGAAGACACATAACCATATCCATTCTCTAATACATCTATAACAGTAACTCCTGTAGCATTTAACAGACTATTATTTTTTGCAGAGATAGTAAATACAATTGTATTTCCAACAGTAGGAACAGTATTACTTACTGTTTTAATAACACTTAAGTCGTATGAACAATTATTTACAACTACCGAAACCGTTGAAGTTACAGATGTACATGTTCCGTTTGATACTGATAAAGAATAGGTTCCTGCATCTGAAATAACAGAAGATACAATAACAGGATTTTGTGACGAAGATGTATATCCATTAGAACTTGTCCAGGAATAGGTTCCATTAGAAACCAATGAAGTTGATAAATTAATTGGACTACCTGCACAAACCGGAGAATTACTATTGGCAATTACTATTGGCTGAGCATTAACTATTAATGAGGCATTATTTGACGTAGCAGTAGGTAAACATGCGCCACTAATAAGCACATTATAATCCGTAGCTGCATCCGAAAGACTCACTGGATTAATGGTTAAAGTAGCTGTTGTTGCACATGAAATAGTTCCGCTATTACTCAAGTTTACCAATCCTTTTCTCCATTGATAATTTAAGTTTGTTCCCGTAGCAGCAACCGTAAAAGTTACTGAGCTACCCTCACAGGCAGTTATATCTGAAGGTTGAGAAGTAATAGTAGGTGATGTGTTAATCGTTAACGAAACACTAACTGAATTAGCTGCTGGTAAACAAGCGCCACTTACAACCACATTATAATTTAAATTTGCATCCGAAAGACTAACCGGATTAATGGTTAAAGTAGCTGTTGTTGCACCTGAAATAGTTACTCCATCAGTTATATCAACCAATCCTTTTTTCCATTGGTAGTTTAAGTTTGTTCCTGTAGCAGCAACCGTAAAAGTTACTGAACTTCCTTCACAAGCAGTGATACTTGATGGTTGAGAAGTGATAGATGGTGTTGCATTAACTGTTAACGAAACGCTAACTGAATTAGCTGCTGGTAAACAAGCGCCACTTACAACCACATTATAATTTAAATTTGCATCCGAAAGACTCACCGGATTAATGGTTAAAGTAGCTGTTGTTGCACCTGAAATAGTTGCTCCATCAGTTATATCAACCAATCCTTTTTTCCATTGATAATTTAAGTTTGTTCCGGTAGCTGAAACCGTAAAAGTTACTGAACTTCCTTCACAAGCAGTTATAGTGGATGGTTGAGAAGTAATAGATGGTGTTGCATTAACTGTTAACGAAACGCTAACCGAAGTAGCTGTTGGTAAACAACCTCCACTTACAACCACATTATAATTTAAATCTGCGTCCGAAAGACTCACGGGATTAATTGTTAAAGTAGCTGTTGTTGCACCTGAAACAGTTGCTCCATTCATTACGTTTACTAATCCTTTTTTCCATTGGTAAGTTAAACCAGTTCCTAAAGCGGCCACTATAAAAGTTGCCGAATTTCCTTCGCACACAGTGATATCAGATGGTTGTGATGTAATTGTGGGAGTTATACCAATTCTTAAAGAAACATCGTTTGACGTAGCATCCGGCAAACAGGTGCCACTAATAATCACATTATAATCTAATGCTACATCTGTTAAACCTACCGGATTAATGGTTAAAGTTTTGGTTGTTACACCTGAAATATTAACTCCATTGGTTAAATTTACTAAACCTTTTCTCCATTGATAAGTTAAGCCTGTTCCGGTAGCTGCCACCGTAAAAGAAACAGCGCTTCCTAAACATCCTATTTTATTAGATGGCTGAGAAGTAATTAACGGTGGTGTATTTATAGTTAACGAAACATTTACAGACGTTATAGTTGATGAAGCACTGCTAATAACAACATTATAATTTACACCTGCATTTGCAACATTAGCCGGATTAATAGTTAAAGTAGCAGTTGTTGCTCCTGAAATATTTCCTCCATCAATTAAATTTACCAAACCCTTTCTCCATTGATAGGTTAAACCTGTTCCTGTAACTTCTACAGAAAAAACAGCTGAACTTCCTCTACATACAATTTGATTTGATGGTTGTGCTGTAATTGTTGGCGATACGGAAGCTCCGCAACTGCCTGGTGGTAATATAACAGTAACTGCCGCTGTATTTAATGCGCCTGTTGTTGTTAATGCTCTTCCATCTATAATAGCTCCTGTATTTAAACTGATAGCTCCATTATTAGATATAATAGTTCCTCTGAAAATCGAAAAATCATTAATAGTTACTGCCCCATTAACTAACCAATATACATTTTTAGCTTGGGCGCCATTGAGCAAAATCACTTTTGAGTTTACACTTGTTGAAAGGGCACCATAACATTTAATAACGAATACTGCATTAGAATTTCCCTCCGCATTTAAATATAAAGAGTCTGTAAATGTTACCGCGCCGTTCATAACATATGTATGCGGCGTTAACACCAAATTATTTCCAAACTGAGCGGGGTACAATAATTCAATATTATGCGGCAATGTATTTAAATAAGTATAGGCATTCCCTAAGTCTGCAGCGCAAGCTGCTGTTGAACCATCTGGAACGGCATGTATAGCGCCTACAACCAATAAAGGATTATAACCGGTAACCGAACCATTATTGGTTCCAATGTCTCCGGTAACATTAGTCACACCAACATTAGTAACAGGGCCGTCTGAAGAAAATAAAGCAAAGCAATCTGCTGACGCTAAATTTGGTGCAGCGGGTCCGATTAATACCAAACTACCACAACCTGATGGTGTATAGCCTAAAATGCCTGACACTGTAATAGCACCGGCAGTAGAAAGCGCTCTGCCCTCTAAAGTATCTCCTGTACTCATATTAATAGCTGCATTATTTGCAATGATGGTTCCCCGCATGGTAGTACCCGCACCCATACTCACAAGGCCTTCTACTTTCCAAAATACATTACATGCCTGAGCTCCATTAATTAAATGAACTTTAGCTGAAGCATTTGTAGAGAAAGAACCTTGTATTTGAAAAATAAATACCGCATTAGGATCTCCTAATGCATCTAACGTTAAATCCAAATTTAAAGTTGCGGGTGTTGGTATTGAATAAACACCTTCCGTCAATATTTGGCCATTACCAAGCAAAGATGCCGGGAATAAATTAGGGATAGTACTATTTAACTGGTTATAGGCAATTAATACATCAGCTGCACATTGTGCGCTCACACCATCATTATCATGCATTTGCCCATCCACATTTCCAAAAGCAGTACTTAAACCACTGTTGGTCCCTACATTACCTGTAAGATGTGTAACGCCAACATTACTAACTCCTCCAACTGTTGTAAAAAGTACAAAATTGGCTGCAGTTCCTAAATTAGGTGCTTGACCAAAATGTACTTTTGGAAAAGATAAAATAACAACGGTTATTATAAGTAAAAATTTGATTTTCATATTTTATTGTATTTAATAGTGAATTTATTCTCACACTGCAAAGTAGGTCATATAAAGCTGCTATCTTTTACATTATTATATGGATTAGTTACATTATTCACACTTTATGATATAATAAAAAATCCCCTAACTGATATAACAGTTAGGGGATTTACAATAGATATAAAAAATAATTATTGTTGCGACATTAATTTACCGGATTGAATTTTATTGTTTTTGGTTATTACTTTATAAAAGTAAATTCCGGATGGTAAATTAGTTTCAATAACAGATGACTGCTCAGTAATTATTTTAGACATAACCAAAGTACCTAAGGTATTGTATATACTAAAATTTACAGGATTAGATTCAGATGCACTGGTAACTAATACGGATAATGAATTAGTCATTGGATTTGGATAAAAACTAGCAATTTCGATTATATTTTTAGAATCAATATCATTAATACCTACTGTTGAACATGATCCCACAGGAACAATAACGCGTATGGAATCTGTTGTTAGTTCTCCATCAGTTGTCATGGCTCTACCATTCAATAAAACTCCTTTATTGATACTAACGGCACCATTATTAGCAATAATAGTTCCTTTAAAATCAGCAAAATTATTAATGCTTACTGCGCCATCTACTTTCCAAAATACATTTTTTGCAAGTGCTCCATTAATCAAAGCCACTTTAGCATATGTGCTTGTTGAAAGCGCACCGTTTATTTTGATTACAAATACGGCATTTGGATTATCCAGTGCATTTAAATAAAGAGTATCTGTAAATACAGTGGCCGCTTTCATAATGTATGTATGAGGTGTTAATACTAAACTACGTCCGAATTGTGCAGGATACAATAATTCAATATCATTTGGCAATGTATTTAAGTAAGTATACAAATTTGATAAATCAGCAGCACAAGCCGCAGTTGAGCCATCAGGAATGGGATGAACCATTCCTGTAACATTTAACGGATTAAATCCTGTAGTTAAAGTAACATTCGTTCCAACATCACCACCTGTTACAAAAGTATTGCCTGTATTAGTTACGGGACCATTACCTGAAAAAACACCATAACAAGCTGCAGAGCCTAAGTTAGGATAAGAAGGGCCGTTTAATACCGGACTATTACATCCAATAGGTGTGTAAGCTAATATTCCATCAATAGTAATTGCACCTGCTGTGGTTAATGCTCTTCCTTCTAAAGTATCGCCTGTACTCATATTAATAGCGGAATTATTAGCAATAATAGTTCCTTTCATAGATGTACCCGCAGCCATATCTACTAAGCCTTCTACTTTCCAATATACATTACACGCTTTAGCAGAATTAATTAATTTTACTTTTGAGTTAACAGTAGTAGAAAGTGGTCCTTGAACTTTAAAAATAAACACTGAATTAGAATTACCTAATCCATCTAAAGTAAGTACTAAATCTAAGGTAGAAGCGCTTGGAATATAATACACACCGGATGTTAACGTTTGTCCGTTACCAATAGCCGGAGCTAAAGTGGCAGTAGGAACAACTAAGTCAAGTTGATTATATGCTGTTAATAAATCATCGGCACAAAGAGAACTTGCTCCGTTTTTATCATTCATTACGCCGTTTACATTTCCGAAATTAGTACTAAAGTCGCTATTAGAACCAACATGTCCTGTTAATTGAGAAATTCCTGTATTAGTTAATGCGCCTGTTGTAGAGAACAAAACGAAATCAGCTGCAGTACCAAGATTAGGAGCCTGAGCAAATATCATATTTGGAAGAGATAATAAAGTAACTGCCGTTACAATATTTAGTAATTGTTTTTTCATATTAATATAATTAAATCGGTGAATACATTTTCACAAAACAAAAATGCAACTCATAAAAGGAATTAGCATTACATAAAAATTTGAAATAGTTACATAATTCACACTTACATAAAACAAAAAAGGAGCGTCGTCTAATAACAACACTCCTTATATTTTTAAAATAAATTAGTATTTAAAAACAGTATTTCCTGCCATAGTAACAGCTCCTGTTCTTGTTAAAGCTCTTCCATCAAGCGTTGCTCCTGTATTAAATGAAATAGACTGCATTACCAAAAAAGTTCCTTTCATTACAGAAGTTGTACCAAACGTTGCAGAACTACCCACTTGCCAAAAAATATTGGAAGCTTTTGCTCCTCCGGTTAAAAATACTTTACGGCCTGATGTTGTTGTAAATGCGGATGCTATTTGAATAATAAAAACAGCGTTTGCATTTCCTTTTGCATCAAATGTCAAATCGCCTGAAGAAATTGCTAAAGAAGAAGTGGATTTATAAAGTCCAGGCGTTAATGTCAATCCTCCAATATTTCCAGATAAAGTTACAATATCTGTAGCGGTTCTTCCTGCTGCATCATTATATGCTGCCGTTAAATCCAACTTTGCTTGATTGGCAATAGCATCATTAATACGTAATGTGCCTACTAAAATTCCCGGAGGAAAACCACCAACTGACGTTCCTGGACTTAAGCCCATATCGCCCGTAATATTGGTTGCGCCAGTGTTACTGATAGAAGATCCTGCTAAAATAGCTAGGTTAGCTGCACCAGCCATAGCCACAGAAGATTGAGTTGTTGTTTGAGTAGGAATTACAGTAAGAGGCGAAGTTGATCCTGATGAAGAAGTTGTTGTTGTTTTCTTTTTACAACCAGCAACTAATACGACTGATATAAATGTAAATGTTTTTAAAATGTTTAATAATTTCATAATTTGGTTTTGAGTTTTTGCTACTGACGAACAGATGTCGGCATTTTCTGCAAGACAAAGATGATGAACTCACTATAAATCGTATTACAAAAAAAATAATATAAGTTACACAATTCACAGATTCAAAAATAAAACCTCCATCTTGTTAAAGAAAGAGGTTTTATAATTTTAGGTGCATTTACAATTTATTTTACTTCAATGATCTTCAATTCTACACGACGATTTAATTGTCTTCCTTCCGGATTATCCGTGCCATCTGAATTTTGATTTAATGCATCAGGTGACGATTCTCCATAACCTTTGGCAATTAATCTGTTTTTAGAAATTTTATTTGAAATTAAATAGTTAACAACCGCTGATGCCCGTTCATCAGATAGTTTTTGATTATACTCTAAAGTGCCTTTAGAATCAGTGTATCCGGAAATTTCAACAACAATGTTAGGATATTTATTCAAGAACCTTAAAATATGTCTTAACTCAACGTTAGATGTTTTTCTTAAAGTAGCTTTATCAAAATCAAAGAAGATATTATTTAAAACGATTTTTGAGCCAACTGTAATTGGTGGTAACTGGATAGCTTTATAAATTTCATAATAATTTGTTTTCTTTGAAATTTCTCTGTTCTCAGAATAAAACATAAAGCCATCGGCCTCATAAGAAATATTATAATTTTTTCCGGGAGTTAAAATAAATAAATACTGTCCTGTTTTACTATTTGGTCTGTAAATACCTGCAATATTTCCTGTTTCATTATCCGTCACAGTAATAACAATATCTTTTGGTACGGCACCATAGGCATCTTTTACAAGTCCCTTTAATAAGGTAAGAGCTGCCTGTTTCTGATCTAAGAAGGTAATGACATAATTATCTTTTTCACCTAAGCCTCCTTCTTTAAAAGAAGAATAGTACGCTTTTGTTTTATCGGGAGAAACTATATAAAATACATCATCATCCGGCGAATTAATTGGGTAACCAACATTTACGGGTGTTTGCCATTTTATGCCGTCATCCGATAAAGTGCTGTAAAAAATATCAAAACCACCCATGGTATTATGTCCGTTAGAACTAAAAAATAAAGTAATACCATCAGGATGAATAAAAGGTGCATCTTCATCAAATTCCGTATTGATAAGCGCTCCCATATTAACAGCTTTCGACCATTCTCCCTTAGGATCCCTGCGGCTAACATATATATCTCTTCCTCCAAAACCTCCGGGACGATCACTAGTGAAATAAATATAATAACCATCTGCCGAAATAAAGGCACTTGGTTCCCAATGCTTACTATTAATATTTGAATTCAGTTTAACCGGCTCTGCCCATACATCTCCATTTAATGTCGTTGAATAAATATTACCATCGCCATTGTCATCCTTATAAATTAAAATTTCCTGCCCATCCGGAGAAATACCAACGGAAGCCTCATTTCCATCTGTATTAATAGGTTTTCCAATGGTTTCGGCAACAGACCAAGTTTTACCATTATAATTAGATATGTATATATCTTCAAAATATTTTCCGTCTTCTGTGGTTTCCCCTCCTGTGCTTTGACTTCTTCTTGTTGTAAAAATCATGGTTGATTGATCGGCTGTTAATACAGGCGAGTAATCTGCATATGGTGAGTTTAGGTTTTTTCCCATATTTTCAATTTTTGCATTAACCGGAGTTGCCATTAGTTGCATACCAACTGTGCACATTTCTATTTTACGATTAGCGTCTTTTAAATTGACGGCATCTTTCTTTTTATAAAATAAAAGTTCTTTTTTATATTGTTCATAAGAAAGGATTGCTTTATCGAATTTTGAATGAATATGATACGCATCTCCCAAAAGTTTATACGTTAATAAAGGTGCATTTCTCTCATCTAAAGATTCTGACGAATATTTATAAGAAACAGATAATAAAGCCTTTTCCAAATATGGTAAAGCTTTTGCCTTACCACTTCTGGCTTTTAAATAGCAATCACCAACTAAATAGCAAATATTTGCATTAGTGGTATCTGTTTTATATAACTCTATATATAAAGGTAATGCGGCATAATAATCTCCTTCTTTTTGTACTTCTTTGGCTTTTTTAAATTTTGATTGAAAATCATTATTGTTTTGAGCAGATAAAACCGAAAAACATAAAGTGAAGGCTATAACAAGGGATTTGAATGTAAGTAATCGGTAGTGAATGGTATTTTTTATCATAGTTAAATATAAATTATCCCGCAAAGATGATTTAATCACTAAATAATATGTTACACAAAAACAAAAACTAGTTACATAATTAACTTATTTATTAAAACAAAAAAATCGTTTTATTTTTAATGAGTATTTATTTTTTCACTGAGAGATGCGAGTGATATAATAAATTTTATCATCAATTTTTTAGTTTCCTTGCAGGTGAGATTTCCTTCCTTATCAAATTTTTTATCTGCTTCTGATATCATAATTTCAGGAGAATTCATAACATAAGCATTAACTGCTGTTAATATTTGTCGTAAATGAGACTGAGCTCTGGCTGTTCCCAATAAACTAAGACTTGCTCCCATAATACCAACGGCTTTCATATCCAAAGGTTTAAGAGGTGATCGTGAAATAAAATCTATTGTATTTTTAAGTGCTCCGGAAACAGAATAGTTATATTCAGGTACAAAAAACATAACAGCATCAGATGATTTAATGGCATTACATATGTTTTCAACACTAACAGGAATTTCTTTTTCGTGTAAATCAAAATTATACAAGGGTATGTCCGTAATAATTAAATGATCGATAACAATGTTTTGAGGAGCGATTTTTTGAGCAACTTTTAAAGCCATCGTATTGTAAGAATTTTTTCTTAAACTTCCTGAAATAGCTGCTATTCTGTACGTTTTTTTCATATCAATAGGTTTGATTTACGTTGATGAATTTTCGTGTAAAAATCAACCTATTAAAAATTAAAAAGTTATACCTCTGATAAAAATAATTATATATTTTACTTATTATAAATAAGTTTAAATACATCTATTCCATTTGATGAATGTTCTGTTATCCAGAAAAATAGTTTAATTACACTTACGCTTTAATTTTAACTCTTTATAAAACAGAGGAGTAAGTCCGTAAACTTTTTTAAATTCTTTAGATAGGAGGGCGGGGCTTTTATAGTGTAATTTTCGGACAATTTTTTTTAAGGTAAGCTCATCATACAGTAACAATTCTTTTAATTTTTCCATTTTATGAATTATAATGTATTGGTAAATAAATGGTTATGCCTTTAACCTCCGAAAAGGTATTAGATAAATGCACATAATCTAATTTTAATTTTTCGCTGATATATTCTGCATAACTCACTTTGGGTAATTCGTCGGCATAATGAACCATTTCAATGACTACATGTTTTATTTTTTCAATAAGATGGCTATTTTCCTCATCCATTAACCCAAAACCACATTTATGAAGATTTAATTTAAGTTCTTCTCTTTGAGCTTTGGTAATATGTTCCTGAATTTCAGCAACACCATAATCTACAAAATAATATTTTATTCCTAATTTTTTAAGTTCTTCCTTCACAACCATTTTGCAACGAAGACTAACCATATATTTAATATATAATTTCATATTCTGTCCGAACTAAAAATTCAATTAATAGTTTTATTAATCTTCGTAGCCGCTTTTAATAACAGTTGACAGCATTTTAAATTGCTCATTGGCATTAAAATTATGCCGTGCATGTGCTGGAATAATGATTCCATCTCCTAATTTAAGGGTATACATTTTAGCATTAATAATAAGTTCTGCCTCACCATCTATAATTTGAACATACGTATCAAAAGGAGATAGTTTTTCGGCTAATTCTTCGCCGGCATCAAAAGAAGATACTGTGATATTACCCGTGGTTCTTTTAATAATAGTTTTACTAACTACTGCCTTAGGCATGTATTCGATAATTTGTACGACAACATGCGCAGTTGATTTTTCTAATTCGGCACTGTCATTATGATTTTTCATGTGAGTGATTTTTGAGGATGGATTGCGGTAAGCTTATGTAATGTAGTCACTTTGAATTGATATAGATAAAATAACCGAATAAAAAGAGGATTACATACGCGACATATACCAATTTAATTCTTTTTCGAGTTTTTGATATTGAAAAATAGTTGCTATAATTTTTTGCAATCGCATAAATGCCGTTTCACTTTTTACCACGTAATCAAATGCCTTATGATGCATACAATTAACCGCAACGTCTATTTTATCCTGAGACGATAACATGACCACCGGAATGTTTGGATAAACTGCTTTGGCTTTATCCAGTGTTTCAATACCATTCATGGCATTTTTATCAATACCGTCCAATTGGTAATCCAGTATAATCACATCCGGTTTATGCGATAAATTTTCCACACATAACTCTCCGGTAGCATACGTTTCTACATCAAAATCAGTATGCGCCTCAAAATCAATTTTTAATAATTTTAAAAATACGGCATCATCATCTACTAAAAATAATTTAATTGGTTTACTAGTCATTTATTGATTTTTTAATATATTATATTCTTCATTTAATTCCAAACAAGCCTGATTACAAACCTCTTCTAATGTATTAACCATCGATTGAATTTCATTCGTTAACTCTTGAGTGATAGAATAATCCTGAATTTTTTTTGCCATTAACTCAAAATCTTTATGAATCCCTACAATTGAAAATGAAGGAATCATCTTATGAGCGGTGACTTGAAGCGCATGCCAATCTTTATCACGTAAACTTTGCTTCATGGTCATAATTAATGACGGTGTTTGTTCTAAATAAAGAGAGATAATTTCCATCATTAACTCTTTATCAGATTTAGTTTTTTGTAAGAGGTAGGTTAAATTTGTATGTTTGATGCCATCTCTTCCCTTCACATTCAAATTTTTATTTAATTTTTCGCTATTACTTGCTCTGACCAATTCCATTATTTTACTATATAATACCCGTTCATCAACGGGTTTGGCAATATAATCATTCATGCCAACTGCTACGCATTTGGCCACATCTGATGTTGTTACATCTGCCGTAAGTGCAATAATAGGTATAGTAGATTTCATTTCGTTACGAATAAATTCAGTTGCTTCAAATCCATTCATTTCGGGCATCTGCAAATCCATCAAAATAATATCATATGTATTGGCTTCTAATTTTTCAATAGCAATTTTACTATTTGAGGCAATATCACGTTCAAATCCAAATTCATCCAGCAACGTTTTCATGAGTAACTGATTTAAAGCAATATCTTCAACAACCAATACTCTTATGTTTTTAATCTCCGTATTTATTTCCATTGTGCTTTTTTCCACAAAACTTTCCTCATGTGTTTTAAGAAAATTTAATGTAAAGCTAAAAACAGAGCCTTTCATGAGTTCACTTTTCACAATGATGCTCCCTTTTTGAGCCTCCACTAATTGTTTTACAATAGCTAACCCTAATCCTGTGCCACCATATAATCTGGATGTTCCACTAGATGCTTGTTGGAAATTTTCAAAAATCTTTTCTAGTTTATAATCTGCAATGCCAATACCTGTATCTGTAACCGAAAAATTAATAGTTACACTATCTTTGTCCTGCTCTAATAATTTAACACCAACACGAATAAAACCTTTGTTGGTAAATTTTAAAGCGTTACTAACTAAATTTAAAATAATTTGATGCAGTCTTACCGGATCTCCTAATAAAACTTCCGGAATATTTGTGTCATATTCCTTTATTAATTTTAAATTTTTTTCCTGAATTTTTGTTTCAAATAAATGAAGCATTGACGAAATAGATTCTGCCATTTTAAAAGGCCTTGCTTCAAAAGTCATCTTTCCTGAATCTACTTTTGCCAAATCCAAAATATCATTTATCAATACAATCAAGGCATCTCCACTTACTTTAATGGCTTGTAAATATTCTCTTTGCTTAACTGATAAATCCGTTTTTAATACTACTTTGGTAAATCCAATTATAGCATTCATAGGCGTACGAATTTCATGACTCATATTAGACAGAAATTGTTGTTTGGCTTTTACCGCATCTTCTGCTTTCTGTTTAGCTTCCTCTGCAATAGTAGTAGCCATTTCGGCAAACACTTTAGCTTCAATTATTTCTTTTTCATTCTTTTTCTGTTCCGTAATATCTCTTGCTACAATTACCGCTCCCAATGTATTTCCTCTATCGTCTTTATAAATAGAACCATTAAACAACACATCTGTTAATTTATGATCTTTAATAGTTAAAGGATAATCAGCAACAAAGCCTTTTTCAAATACCTCCTGATAAACTTCGCTTGCTTTTTGAGGGTCGGTAAAATAACCTTTAAAATCTGTTCCTTTTAATTGTTCTTTCGATAAGCCTGTTACCTTTACCATCGCTTCATTCATATCCATGATTTTACCTTCCGGACTAATCGTTACTAAAGGATCGCGACTTGCTTCAATTAAACTTAATGAATATTGAGATAATAATTTTTTGGCTGTAATATCTGTTCTAATGGAAACATATTGATATACGACACCTTGTTCATTTAAAAAAGGAACAATGGTGGTATCTACCCAATACATTGTGCCGTCTTTTGCCTTATTTTTAATTTCACCCCGCCATATTTTTGCCTTTGTAATAGATTCCCATAAATCATGCATAAATTGTTTGGAATGGTATCCTGAATTAATAATACGATGATCCTGCCCAAGTAATTCTTCACGGGTATATTTTGAGATGTCACAGAAATTATCATTGACATATTTTATCACTCCTAATTTATCGGTAATGGCAACAATAGAAGATTCGTCTAATGCTCTTTTGTATCCTGAAATTTCTTTTAAACTTTTATTCAAATTGGCTTCGGATAACTTTTGTTTGGTTACATCACGAGCCGCCGCAAAAACTCCTAAAACATGACCTTCTTCATCTTTATACACCGAAGCATTATATAATACATCTGTTAAATTTCCTTTTATATGTTTTATAGTTAGAGGATAATCGGCAACAAAACCTTTTTCAAAAACCTGACGATAAGCTTCTTTTGCTCTAAACGATTCTGTTGAATAATTTGCGAAATCTGTGCCTATTAATTGTTCTCGGGCAACACCGGTTACTTTAATCAAAGCCTCATTTACATCTGTGATTTTTCCTTCAACATTAATAGTTACCAAAGGATCTAAACTTGCTTCAATTAAACTGCGGGAATACTGAGATGCCAGTTTAGCTGAATAATTAAGAGCCTCTAATTCTTTGTTAACGATTTCTCTTTTTTCTTTTTCTTTATTTTGATGCTTTAATTCAATATCAGCTATAACAAGTTCTGCCGCGCGCTTTTCTTTTTCTTGATCCTGAAAGGCTAATTCGATATTAGCAATTCCTAATTCTGTTGCCCGTTTTTCTTTTTCTTCGTCCTGAAATAATAGTTCTTTATTGGCAATTCCTAACTCAGCAGCTCGCTTCCCTCTTTCTTCTTTTTGAAAAATAAGTTCTTCATGTGCCATTGATAAATCACCTGCTAACTTATCTATCAGTTCATTTTTATGAGCTAACTCTTTTCGAATATTAGCTAACTCTTCTTTATCTGAATTTGACTTATTAAACATTTGATGCAAATATGAAATTAGTTATGACGATGAATTTCCTATATCTTCAATAGGATTTCTTTTTTTATCTTTTAATTGTTTAAAGTGCGAAGGAGATAAGCCTGTTACTTTTTTAAATTGATTAGACAAATGAGCTACACTGCTATAATTTAACTTATATGAAATTTCCGTTAAATTCAATTCATCGTATAAGAGTAATTCTTTTACTCTTTCGATTTTATGTATAATGATAAATTGCTGAATGGTAATGCCTTTTACTTCAGAAAACATATTGGATAAATAGGTATAATCGTGATTTAATTTTTCGCTGATATAATCAGAATAATTCACCTTGGGCAATTCATCCGAATAATGCACCATATCAATAATTACGTTTTTAATTTTCTCGATCAAAACGGCTCTTTTATCATCCATTAATTCGAGTCCTGAATTAAATAAAGCAATTTTCAGCTCATTTCTTTGCTCAGAAGTCATATCTTCCATCACATCCACTTCACCCAAATCCACCACCATAAAATGCAAACCTAATTTTTTAAGTTCATCTTTTACCACCATTTTACAACGGGTACTAACCATGTATTTTATAAAAATCTTCAAATACTATTCTTTTAAATTAGTTACAACAAACTTGAGGATATTAAGCGCTATTTTGTTATACAAATCATCTAAAATGTTGTACAAATCACTTATTTTGATTTTTTAAAATTAGATTGACCATCTATTAAACGCTCTAATTCAATTCGTTTTCTTTTTTTAAGAACTTTAAAATACATGGGCGAAAGACCTGTGATTTTTTTAAATTGATTCGAAAAATGAGGTACGCTGCTATAATGTAATTTAAAACAAATTTCTTTTAAACTTAACTCATTATAAATAATTAATTCTTTAGCCCGTTCAATTTTATTTATGATAATAAATTGCTGAAGGGTTGAGCCTGTAACCTCTGAAAATAAACTTGATAAAGAGGTATAATCGCACTCTAATTTTTTACTGAGGTAATCAGAATATTTTTCTTCGGGAGGCTGCTCAGAATAATGAATCATGTCAATGATGGCATTCTTCACTTTTTCTATTTGAATAGATTTTTTATCTTCTAATAATTCGTGGCCGTTTTTTAATAAGGCGGCTTTTATTTTTTCGAATTGCCGAAGTGATATTTTTTGTTGAACCTCCAGTTCTCCTAATTCGATGCTCGATATTTTTATTCCTAATTTATTAAACTCTTCTTTTACCATTAATTTACAGCAATGGCTTACCATGTATTTTATATATAGCTTCATATGTTACTTTAACTTCCGTTATTATGCAAATATGAAGAAGGATTTAACAGAAAAAGTTATATTTTAATCACTATTTGTTACATAAATCACGGTTTTATGTTCTTCTAAATACTAAAAAAGTGCATATCATAAATGATATGCACTTTAAAACTTAATTTATAACCTAAAAAAATTAAGCTTTGTTTTGCAACGCGTGGTTTTTCGAATCTTCTCTTTGTTCATCTTTAGCAAGTGCTAAATGACCATGAGCAGTAATAGTACTCTTAGCCGCTTTTTCATGTTCTTCAGATTCATGATGTTTAGCTGCTTCTAAGTGGCTTTTTGCAGCTGCCTCTAAATGTGTTGCCGTTTTTTTATGGCTTTCAATTCTTTTTTGATTGTCGGCAGGAGAAACATTTTTTGCCGGAGTTGTGTGCGTTGTCATAGTAGTTAGTATTAATTTGTAACAACAGTATTACACCACAAAGATGAAGGCTTTATAAACACATTGTATTACACATCAAACAAAAAAATTTACAGATGTTACACTTCATTCATCACATGTTTTCTAAATTATTTTTACGCTTATGCTTTAACTGTTTAAAATAGGAAGGTGAAAGTCCGGTAACTTTTTTAAATTGCTTTGACAGATGCGAAACACTGCTGTAATGCATGATGTATGAAATTTCGGTTAAATTCAATTCATCATACAATAACAATTCCTTTACCCTCTCAATTTTATGAATAATGATAAATTGCTGAATGGTAATGCCTTTTACTTCCGAAAACATATTGGATAAATAGGTGTAATCGTACTGTAATTTTTCGCTGATATAATCCGAGTAGTTTATTTTTGGCAATTCATCCGAATAATGAACCAGCTCGGTAATTACATTTTTTATCTTTTCAATTAAAATACTTTTTTTATCATCCAATAATTCCAAGCCTGATTTTAAAAGGTTTATTTTAAGTGTTTCACGTTGACTTATGCTAATATCCTGCATTAGCTCAACCATTCCCAGATCGAGAATAGCATATACAATGTTGAGTTTGTTAAGCTCTTCTTTCACAATCATTTTGCAACGCAAACTAACCATGTATTTTATGTAGAGCTTCACATTTTTATATTTAAGTAAATATACCTATAATATGCCGCTTCTCAATGTATTGGAATTGAGCTGGTAGGTCAT
>JAEUTR010000249.1 GCA_016787365.1 Bacteroidia bacterium | reverse complement strand
TGGGTATTAGTAGTGAATATTTTATTCTTTAACCTGATAAAAGATAAATCATACAATCTAAAATCATTTGCAAAACCTATAAGTGTTTTAGTTATTCCTATTGTTGCATCTTATATTATCATAGCTTCAACAAGCCAAGTTAATACAGACAAAACATACAAAACACTGATAGTTCAACCAAACGTTGATCCATATAATGATAAATTTTATTCTGAACCTTCTGTTCAATTACAAAAATTATTAAAACAAATCGATGGGAAATTAGATTTCACCATTGATTTTTTAGTGCTTCCTGAAACATACCTCACAGAAAGTTTTATTGAAGGAAAAGAAAACGATTCCTACTCACTTCATTTTTTAATGGATAGCATTTTAAAAAAACATCCTAAACTTACCATTATAACAGGTGCAAATACTTTTCAGGTATTTAGTGCAAACGAAACCCCAAGTTCAACAGCCAGAAAAGATGATAATTCAGGCGAATACTTTGATGTATTTAATACAGGTTTGCAGATAAATAGTGAAGGAATTACTTATTATCATAAATCAAAACTAGTTCCGGGTGTAGAACGAATGCCTTTTCCTACCCTGTTTAAACCATTAGAAAGTTTAGCGATTAATTTAGGTGGTACTATGGGAAGTCTGGGGGTTCAGGACGAACGTAGTGTTTTTTATAGCCATAACAAACGTGTTTGCATAGCACCTGTTATTTGTTACGAAAGTGCCTACTCGGATTATGTAACAGATTATATTAAAAATGGCGCTAATTTAATTTTCATTATAACCAATGATGGTTGGTGGGAAAATACACCTGGTCATCGCCAACATTTAGCTTATTCTAGATTACGTGCTATTGAAACCCGCAGAGAAATTGCACGATGTGCCAATACTGGCATTTCATGCTTTGTAACACCTTACGGAGAAATAGAACAAGCAACTCCATATTGGGAGCAAGCTGTAATTTGTAAAAACATGACTCCAAATGAGAAGCAAACATTATTTGTAAAATTTGGTGATATTATTTCTTATAGCTCTTCAATTTTAGCTATTTTACTATTTATTTGGAGTCAAATATTACGTTTTAAAAAGTCTTAATTATTCGTAAATTTGATGTCGTAAAAAACTAACACAAAACAAATCACTATATATGGAAAAATTTGATGTAACCATTATTGGTTCTGGTCCAGGAGGATACGTAGCAGCTATTCGTTGTGCACAACTAGGAATGAAAACTGCCTTAATTGAAAAATACCCAACTTTAGGAGGTACTTGCTTAAATGTGGGTTGTATTCCTTCAAAAGCATTATTAGATTCATCTGAACATTATTACAATGCGGTTCATCATTTCGAAGAACATGGTATTGAAGTAAAAGCGCCGAAAGTAAATTTAAAACAAATGATTGAGCGTAAGCGTGGTGTTGTGAAAATGACTTGCGATGGCATCAATTTTTTAATGAAGAAAAACAAAATCACTGTTTATGCAGGCGTTGGTAGTTTCGAATCTAAAACAGTGATTAACATTACTAAAGCCGATGGAACTAAAGAACAAATTGAATCGGCGAAAACAATTATAGCAACAGGTTCAAAACCATCTTCGTTACCAGGTATTGAAGTAGATAAAAAACGTGTGATTACTTCTACTGAAGCATTAGAAATGACTGAAATCCCTAAACACTTAATCGTTATTGGTGGTGGAGTTATTGGTTTAGAATTAGGAAGTGTATATGCGCGTATTGGCGCTAAAGTTTCTGTAGTTGAATTCATGGATCGCTTAATTCCAGGAATGGATGCTGGTTTAGGAAAAGAATTACAACGTGTGATGAAGAAAGATTTGAAAGTAGAATTTTTCATGAAACACAAAGTAGAAAGCGTTGTTACTAAAGGGAAAGAAGTAACCGTTACTGCTGATAATGGCAAAGGCGAAAAAGTTGAATTAAAAGGTGATTATGTGTTAATGGCTGTTGGTCGTAAACCATATACTGAAGGATTGAACTTAGAAAAAGCTGGCGTTAAATTGGATGCTCGTGGAAGAGTAGAAGTTGACAAACACTTAAAAACTAGCACTGATAATATTTATGCAATTGGTGACGTAGTTGTTGGAGCCATGTTGGCTCACAAAGCGGAAGAAGAAGGTGTATTTGTGGCGGAGCAATTAGCTGGACAAAAACCACATATTGATTATAATTTAATTCCTGGTGTGGTTTACACTTGGCCCGAAGTTGCGGCTGTTGGACAAACTGAAGAGCAATTAAAAGAAAAAGGCATTAAATACAAAATTGGTTCTTTCCCTTTCAAAGCAAGTGGAAGAGCACGTGCCAGCATGGATACAGACGGTTTTGTAAAGGTATTAGCAGACGAAACCACTGATGAAATTTTAGGTGTTCACATGATTGGTCCTCGTACAGCAGATATGATTGCAGAAGCTGTTGTGGCAATGGAATACAAAGCAAGTGCCGAAGATATTTCTCGCATGAGTCATGCTCATCCAACATTTACGGAGAGTTTAAAAGAAGCCGCTTTAGATGCAACCGGAAAACGTGCTTTACATATTTAATATTTAACCCTTATCAGACCTGTTAGTTTTTTAAAACCTGACAGGTCTTTTTATTTAAAATGACAGAAGAATTAGACCCAAAAATATATCCCATTGGGAAAGCGCAAAATCTTGAATTTACAAAAGAGGTTTTATACCAATCCATTTTAATGATTGAAGCGGCACCTTTAAGATTGAGACAAAGAGTAACAACCTTAAACGAAGAAGAACTAGAATTAAAATACCGTGAAGGAAGTTGGACCGTTAGGCAAATTGTACACCACTTAGCCGATTCACATATGAATATGTGGATTAGAGTGAAACATACCTTAACACAAGATAATCCAACGATTCAACCCTACAACCAAAATGCTTGGGCAGATTCCGTTGATTACAAAACAGCTTCTTTAGAAAATTCATTATTTATTTTTGAAGGTATACAAAATCGTTTTTCTAATTTATTGAAACACCTCAACGAAAGTGATTTTAAAAGAACCTATATTCATCCTGAATACAACAAACAATATACATTAGGTGAAGTGGTGCAATTATACGCTTGGCATGGAATGCATCATGTGGCTCAAATAGAAGGCATATTTAAATAATCAAAAACAAAAAATCCTCACCAAAAAATGATGAGGATTTTTTATTAGAACTCACTAAAATTATTTTAAGAACGTATCTATCGAATAAATATTTGATACAGGAATATGTTCTATCAAATTTGCCAATTGACTTTCATTAAGAGTCATTATTTCTGCAGATGGAATAAACTTAATTCTCCCTTCATATTCTCCATTTATTATTGTACCGTATTTTCTAATTCCGTTCATTAGAACAATCATTGCTTGCGTCGTATTCATTATTTCTTGTTTTTATTACTTACTATTAGGCAAACCTAATGCCAAAAAGTAATAAAATGATTAAGCTAAGGTTATCAAACTGTAAACGCTTAGTTATAATGAGTTAAATAGAATTTAATAGTAGAATTTTAACATTTTAGACCGTACTATTCAATAATACTCATTAACATATCTCTCCTATGGAGTATAATATATTCTAAAAACAACTCCTGCTGCTAACAAAAAAGCCGTTTACTAGTAGTAAACGGCTTTTAATTTTTAAATCAGGTAATATTAAATATGTGCGTCTAATTTACCTGCTAAAATATTTTTAGCAGCAACGCCTACATGTTTTTCAACTACTTCTCCGTTTTTAAAGAATAATAAGGTAGGGATATTTCTGATTCCATATTTTGCTGAAATACCAGAATTATTATCTACGTTTACTTTTCCTACTACCGCTTTTCCTGCATATTCAGACGAAAGTTCTTCAACTACTGGTCCTACCATGCGGCAAGGGCCGCACCACTCTGCCCAAAAATCTACTAATACCGGTTTGTCTGATTTTAATACTAACTCCTCGAAGTTTGCATCTGTTATTTCTAATGCCATTTTATTTTGTTTTTAAGGTTTATAATTTTCGAATTACTAAAGTAACTTTGTTACCTAAATTAATCAAACTTTAATCCAAATAGTTTTCCATGCCTTTTTGACATCATTTTAATAAAGTCACATGTCCAATTAAATCATGTTTTTGCTGTAAAACATCAACAACATTGGCTTTCCAAACATACACCTCTTGCTTTGTGCTTTCATAATCGCCTTTGCCATTTATGCTGCCATCCCATGATTTATTTATGTCATTACTTTCAAAAACCAAAGCTCCCCACCTGTCAAATACTTGTAACTTAAATTCGGTAATTCCAACACCAACTGCTTTAAACCCATCATTTAACCCATCGCTGTTTGGTGTAAACGCATTTGGCACATAAATTACATATGCAGGCTTAATAACTACTAACTTTACAATGGAATCTTTACAAGCATAAGCATTACTTACTACCTGCATGATATGAACTGTTTTAGCATCCGTTGTATTAAACGTATGTGTAAAGTTTGGCGTATTTTTTAATGTACCGTCATCAAATCTATATTTTAATGTACTTGCTCCAATTGATTTATCTTCTACTTCAATCAAAGGCATAGTTATATCCACTTCGGTTGGCGTAATATTAAAATCAGCTACAGGAACAGGATACACATTAACACTATTTGGCATCATTAAGCTACTCACACAGCCACTATCAGACACTACTTTTAAAGTTACATTATAGTTTCCGGTAGAATAACAGTGTGTTGGATTTTGGCTATAATTAGGCGAACTGTTATCACCAAAAATCCATTGATTAGTGACAATATTACCACTTTCGATAGTAGAATTATTTATAAAATTAACACATAAACTTGGACAGCCAATATTGTTTTGTGTTGCAAATAATGCAGACGGTGTGGGATTAACATAAACAGACTTTATAATTGTATTCACACAGCCATACTCTGTTTGAACTTCTAATTTTACACCATAATTCCCAACCTGTGCAAAGATATATTGAGGATTTTGCAAATTATTATCCATAAGGTTATCACCATTAAAATCCCATATATAAGTTGTTATATTACCATCACTACTGGTAGAATGATCTGTAAAATTAGTCCCTGCAGGCATGCAGGTAGATGGTGCCGAAAAATTTGCCACCGGATTATAATGAACAATTACCTGATTTATATTTTGATTGATACAATTATTATTAGAAACTGCTATTAATCTGCTTTGCTGAGTTCCTGCACTTGGATAAATATAAACAGGATTTGCAGTGGAATCATCTATTGTTCCATTATTTTCAAAATCCCAACGGTATTTAATAATTGTACCTGCTGCAATATTACTTTGATTATTGAATTGAGTTGCCTGATTTAAACAAGCGGTTGTAGCCATAAAATTTACATTTGGTTTTGGATGAATTATAACCGCTTGAGTTATTGTATTTGTGCAATTATGATTACTTGTAGCAGTTAATACAACATTAAAACTTCCAAAAGTTGAATACAGATGAGAAGGCTGCGACAAAGAAGATGCATTATTATCGCCAAAATACCAGTTGTAATTTACAATTTGCCCGGATGCTATTGTAGATTGATTAGAAAAAACCGAAACGTTACCTTGACAAACAGGTAATGAACTAAATTGTACAACAGGATTTGGATAAACCGTAACCGGTAAGGAAAAAGCAGCGGAACAATTCAAAGCAGAAACAACTGTTAACTGAGTTGTGAATGTTCCTGTACTACCAAATAAATTACTCGGAGACTGGTTCGTATTATCAGGGATGCCATCTGAACTAAAATCCCATATGTAATTTGAAATACTTCCACTTGAAATAGATGAATTATTTACATAGCTTACCGGGACTCCTTCGCACACGTTATTAGCGGTAAATACAACATTTGGAAGCGGATTAACAGTTATCTGCTGTGTAATGCTGTTTATACAATTTGAATTGGTTATAATATTTAAAGTAACATTATAAGTTCCCGCATTTGCATATTGATGTGTTGGATTAGTTTGAGCAGATTGATTACCATCACCAAAAAGCCAGTTAGCAGCTGTAATAAAACCGCCAGTAACTGTTGAAGCATTAGTAAAAGATGTTATACTATTTAAACACACATTGTTAGCAGTAAAAGCAGCAATGGGCAATGGGCTAATGGTTACCGGATACACTGCAGTGTCTCTGCATCCCATATTGCTGGTTGTAATTAATTGCACATTATATGTTCCTGTATTTAAATAATTATTTAACCCATTTTGGTTTGAAGAGCTATTGCCGTCTCCATAATTCCAGTTATTATTCACGATATTGCCACTTGTAATATTACTCGTGTTAATAAACCCAATTGTGTGAGTACAGGCAGAAAGCTGAGCTGTTATAAAATTGGCATTTGGTTTTGGAAAACCAATAAGCATATAAGTTAATGTTGGACCAGGGCACCCTGTAACCGTAGTTAAATTAAGAGTATATGCTCCTATAAGACCTGTAGTAATTATTTGTCCAGATGCAGAAGTTCCATTTGGCAATGTCCAATTATAAGCTGCAAAACCTGCAGGTGCATTTAGCTGAACAGTAGAACCCTGACACAAAATACCACTTTGATTAATATTAAAATCTATACAACTTCCATCAATATAAGCGTAAGCATAATGCCCACCTAACGAACAATCATATGTTGTAAAACGAATAGTGACATCCTGACCAATATAGTTTGTTAAATCAACACTTACACTTGTCCATGGTTTGTATACGACACTGCCACAAGTCGCAGAATTTATAAAACCCGGAATGTTTTGTCCTGCAGCCACATTATAATATGTGCATGGTATCTGAACTCCGTTTGAATCCAACATTTCTATCTGAAAACTTGGTTGATCTGTTAAACTATGTCCCGGATCTTCAAAAACCACAGCATACTTATATGTAAAATTCGCATTAGCTGCAGTCACATTAAATGTTTGTTCAAGTCTGTCTGCAACGCCACCTATACCATTATTACCTAGTCGTAACGAAAAATTTCCGCCCGGAGCCACAACCGGAAATCCACCGCAGGCATCATTACCTGCGCCTGAAGTTACCAACTGTGCGCCTCCAGTGCTTTGGCAGCAACCTGCCGAATTATATAAAGGATTATAACCCGTAGAAGTTGTCCAACCTGTTAGATTTCCTGACTCGAAATCAATATTAGTACAAGCTTGTTGTGGTGTGGGATTTGGGCCTGCAATACGTTTGGTAGAAAAATACGTATCATAAATGTAATCTCGCTGGTGAGCATAAATGAATTCAGGCAATTCATTTGGCGAAGTGTGATGGGACCAATAAAAATCAGTCCATTGTTGCTGATTAAAATTTGCTAAACTATCAATCGGAGAGCTCGGGCTGACAGTTTGTGCAAATAGTGGCATACTCACAAAAGCTGCCAGCATCGCTGTGGTTAATAAAAAGGTTTTCATGACTAGTAGGTTTTGAAATGTTTGTAAATGATTTCATGCTTTATATTTTATATGTTTAATAATAAGTAACCCAATAACCCTGTTCATTTTAAACAGTTAATGTATTATACGTTAAGATTTTTTTAAAGTTTTGTTTTTAGCTGCTTTTTTTATTCCATCATCATTTCAGGGGCATACTAAAATAATATAGTAGATGGTTTAAAACATGGTATTGCTAAAAACAGATAGATAAAACAATTGAAAGAAATTTTCACTGCTTTGCGATTAAATAATGAAAAACAATTTTACCTACTAACAGGTAATTTAATAGTATAATCCGAGCCTGTACCTGTTATACTAAGGAAATATATTCCCGTATGATACTGATTTAGATTAATGTTCAGATGTATATGATTTGAATTGAAATTTCCATAATTCATAAGCAGCTTTCCTAATGCATCATACAATTTAAATCCAAGTGTCACTTCTTTATCATAAATTCCCTGAAGTAAAAATTCATTGTCGCCAAGGGTTTTTATAATCAGTGATTCCGGTAATTTTTGATGGTTCAATGAAGTAACTATATTTGAAATTACAACTACTGATTTATATGCAGTATCTGTACACCCCGAATTACTAGTCGTAATTAAACTAACCGTAAAAATTCCGGCCGACAAATAGTTGTAAGAAGGATTCACATCTGAAGATGTTCCCAACCCATCTCCAAAATTCCATGTATTGCCAACTGAATTGGTTGAACTATTATTAAAAACAACTAGTCCTCCATCCTCAACATACGAAGTATCTGCCGAAGTAAATTGAGCTGTTACTAAATCAACCGTCGCAATTTCAAAAGTAGAATCTTTATTATCACATTGCCCAACAGTATTAATTTCAACAGAATATACCCCACCCGATAAATTATTTAAAGTATCAGAAGTAGTTTTGTTCAGCGCGCTTTTTATCAATGTTCCGTTTACATCTTTCCAAAAATAATTCCACGGACCAGCACTATTCCCAACAACAGAAATGCGTCCGTTTGTTGGATCAATACAATTAGGTTGGGCAATAGCTGCAGAAATATCTAAAGGATTAATGGTAATATTTAATACAAAACGTGCGCCTGTTTCAGATGAATTAAGGGCAAATACGTAATTAGTAGTCTTTAAATTAGTAGTTGAACCATTATATGTATCATATAACGTGATACATGCACCCGAAGGAAAAGAATTAAAATTGGCAAGAGTAATTGTGTATGTTCCGTTATAACCTGTTTTGGTTTTTACCGGCATACTAAAAGTTGAAGTAATCGGACTTACACCATTAATTTGAAACTCATCAACTCCATTTTGAAGAGAAATCAATGGAGCATTAGGATTCTGACCGGTGAGTTTAATTGCATCATATTCAGCATCAAAATTATCTGTAGCTCCAGGCTGAATATATAACACTGTTTCATCCAAAAAATTACTTGGTCCTTTTAAACATAAACGTAACAATTGCTGATTTGTTGGAACTGTTGTATTTTGATTCATTTTAAGAAACACTGGATTCCCCGCTACTTTGTATGACTCTAATGCTGTTAAAGTAGTTGTATTAGAACAATGTACCTGAAACCCTTGACACATAGGAATTGTATCACCAATACCTCCTGCACCAACAGCAGGGCTACTTATTCCATTAACATAACTAACACTTGCGCCTTTTCCACCATTCAAATCGGCATTATAACCATAAATAGCATTATCTACATTTGTATTGCCGTTTCGCAAAGAACTCCACTTAATTGGAGAAGGGTATGGATTATGAATTAAATTCCATCCGTCATCTCCGGGCGATCCTGTATTTGTTTTTGTTAAAGGAATTGAATTACTAAACTTACGAACTGGTCCGGATACATCTATAACAATGGGTGTTGTAGTAGTTTGTCCGTTTCCAAGATATACCCAATATCCTCTGTTTGGTAAAATTGGATTGGTGATAGCCGTAATTGGCATATATCCTGCGCTTGAAGAATATGACCCAACTGCTGTCTCATCATACCAATAAATAGATTTAAATCCTCCTGCACTTCCATCAGGACAAGATGAACAACTGATAGGAATATCATCATCCCAAGCCTGATACGTAAGTGTTGAGGAAATCGGAGTTCCCAATAAAGCCCATCCTGTGTAACCTCCTGGAGTGTGACGTTGCACGTTTACATTTCCTATAATATCCCCTGTTCCTGTAATTTGTGCTATTCTGGCTGTATTTGTGGCCG
>JAEUTR010000182.1 GCA_016787365.1 Bacteroidia bacterium | reverse complement strand
TAAAGTTCTAGGTCCTTTATCAGAATTGTTTGCTATTGATACCAAAGTTGTTAACTGGTTGGGTAAATTTGGAGCTTTGGTTTCTCACACTTTTATGTATAAATGGTTTGGAGTTGCATCGTTTATTTTGGTGCTGGTGCTGATTATTTATGGTTTACAAAAAGTATTGAATAAAAAAATAGCAAAGCCGTCCGCTTTTACAGCTAAATGGTTGTTTTTTATGGTTTGGACGAGTTTAGTGTTAGCATTCTTTTTTCATGATAAATTCTTTTTTCTAGGTGGTGGCTATGGTTATATTTTAAATATTCAGTTATCAAATTATGTAGGAAGTATTGGTACACTGGCAATTTTAGCATTTAGTATGCTGGCTTTTTTAGTGTTGAGTTTTAATATGAATTTTAATATTAAAAAAGATGTAATTCCTAGTTTAGAGAATGAAGATGTTATAGAAAATGAATTAAAAGAAGACATTAATACGATAAATCCTCATGCCAATACGGTTTACGATAAAGAGCCTACGTTAAGCAAAGAGGAAGAAGAAGCGCTTTTAAATTTTGAAGTCATTTCAACAAATGAAGAAATAAAAGAAGAACAACCTATCGTTGAACCTATTACTGAAAATATTCCTTTAGATCTGGAAGTCGTTTCAAAGCCCGAAGAACCAAAAAAAGATTTGGCTTTTGAAATCAATAATCCGGGTGCAGATGAAATTGTTAAAGAGCCGGAGTTTGTAAAAGAAGAACCCAAAGAAAATTCCATTTCATTAGATGATGAAGTAAAGGCAGCGCAGTTAGTGGAAGAATTTGGACAATATGATCCTACTTTAGATTTAGGGCATTATCAATTTCCGAGCCCCGAATTATTAATTGATTATGGTACAGGAAATGCCCGTGTTAGTAACGAAGAGTTAACAGCTAATAAAGACAGAATTGTAAATACGTTAAAAAATTACGGTATTGAAATTGATAAAATATCAGCCACTGTTGGTCCTACAGTTACACTTTATGAAATTGTTCCGGCGGCAGGTGTTCGTATTTCAAAAATTAAAAACCTGGAAGATGATATTGCTTTAAGTTTAGCGGCTTTAGGTATCCGTATTATTGCACCAATTCCGGGACGAGGCACCATTGGTATTGAAGTGCCAAATCAAACTCCAGAGATGGTTCCAATGCGAAATATTATAGCTTCCGATAAATTTCAAAACACCACGCATGATTTACCTATTGCTTTAGGTAAAACCATTAATAATGAAATTTTTATTGCTGATTTAGCTAAGATGCCACATTTGTTAATGGCAGGAGCAACAGGCCAGGGTAAATCTGTAGGTTTAAATGCTATTTTAGTTTCTTTATTGTATAAAAAACATCCGGCACAAATTAAGTTTGTGTTAGTAGATCCTAAAAAAGTGGAGTTAACTTTGTTTAATAAAATTGAGCGCCATTTTTTAGCTAAGTTGCCAAATTCGGAAGATGCAATTATTACAGATAACACTAAGGTTATTCATACATTAAATTCATTATGTATTGAAATGGATAACCGTTATGCCTTGTTACAAGATGCTCAAGTAAGAAATATCAAAGAGTATAACGTAAAGTTCATTAATCGTAAATTAAATCCAAACGAAGGACATAAATATTTACCATATATTGTTTTAGTTGTTGATGAGTTTGCCGATTTAATTATGACAGCTGGTAAAGAAGTTGAAACCCCAATTGCCCGTTTGGCTCAATTAGCTCGTGCCATTGGTATTCACTTAATAATTGCTACTCAGCGTCCGTCAGTAAATATTATTACAGGAACCATTAAAGCCAATTTTCCGGCTCGTATTGCCTTTAGAGTAACCAGTAAAATAGATTCACGTACCATTTTAGATGCGGGTGGAGCGGAGCAGTTAATAGGACGTGGTGATATGTTGTTAAGTACTGGTAACGATTTAATTCGTATTCAATGTGCTTTTGTTGATACACCTGAGGCGGAAAAAATAACAGAATTTATTGGTTCACAAAGAGCTTACCCAAGCGCTTTCTTATTACCTGAATATGTTGGTGAAGATGGCAGCGATGGTAAAGAAGAAATTGATTTAAGTGAACGTGATAAAATGTTTGATGAAGCAGCAAAGTTGGTAGTGCAGTTTCAACAAGGTTCGGCTTCTTTTTTACAACGTAAATTAAAATTGGGTTATAACCGTGCTGGGCGAATTGTCGATCAACTAGAAGCAGCTGGAATTATTGGACAATTTGAAGGTTCCAAAGCACGTGAAGTTAAATGTAAAGATATGGCTCAGCTCGAAGAGATTATAAGAAGTATTAAGGGATAGTAATAGTAATTTCTATGATAGTTTTTTAGTATTGGTTATTAATTACTTTGATAATTAAAATCTTAGGAATTATAAAATTTTATTTTGTTTGTCATTTCTGTAATGTCCTTAATTATGGCATCAAAAGAATCAATAGCTGTTTTTAGTCTTCGGATAATTTCAGGATTTTCAGGATGATGCATGTCTTCAAAGTGAAATAAATCGTATAAGCCTTTTATTTGTGCAATAGGAACCCTTACCTGATGTGATTGCATATAGGCTACATCATAAAGTGTTTTGTTTTGCTCTTTTAATTCATTATAGGCATAAACATTTTCAATAGATACGGACGTGATATCTGCTAGTGATTGCAGAAGTATCATTTCTTCATCTGTTGGCGAATGTTTATTAGCCCAATAGTTTCCAATGGCTCCAATCGGATCAATTGCGCGTATTGGTACCATTGCCAAACTTTTTACAAAGGTTGGTTTGTAAGCTTCAATTGGTACTCGGTCATCTGAATAAATATCATCTATAATAGCCCATTTTTTGTGAATCATAGTCCAGCCACTAATACAGGCTGACATTGGAAATTTCTGACCTTTCCATAAAGGTTCAATAGCATCTTCTTCCACATAATAACACATATTGTTGTC
>JAEUTR010000180.1 GCA_016787365.1 Bacteroidia bacterium | reverse complement strand
TCGGGAGCTTTTTTTTAACTATAATTATGCAGTTATAATATATATAGTCTCTTTTACGGAAAATAAAACCCTAAATTCACATTTGCTTTTATGAGACCTCTTTTAATTAAAATTATATTTTTTATCCTTTCTTCCTTTTTGGGATTAGTATTTTTGTATAGTGGCTATACAAAATTATACCCTATTGAGCCTTTTGAATTTACATTTGTTGATTTAGGAATTGGTGGATGGAAATTGGCTCCTTTTATAGCCAGATTTATGATAGGATTAGAATTTTTAATCGGGTTTTTGTTAATTTTTGGATTGTACATCAAACGATTTAGTATAAAATTAACTATCGGCTCACTTATCTTTTTTTCGATATATCTTATTTTTATAATTATTAAAAATGGAGATGATGAAAATTGTGGCTGCTTTGGAAATGCTATCACCATGACTCCATCCCAAGCCTTACTAAAAAATGGTATCATGCTTGCCATCTGTTTTGCTATTTTAAAATATTACGAAGGACTTAATTATGGAAAAACAGGAAAATGGTTTATGGGTATAATCATTATTTTTTCCTTTGCATTACCCCACATTTTAAATTATGTAGACTTTAATTATTCTGAAGCATATCTGACTAAAAAAGAAGATAGTTTTAAATTAGAATTAGATAGCGTTTATAGATATGCAAAAATACATACGCCGCCGAAATCATTAAGTACCGGTAAGCACATTATTGCATTTATGAGTATGAGCTGTCCTCATTGCCGTATTGCAGCCAAAAAATTAAAATTAATAAAAGAACAAAATCCCACTATTTCGATATACCTGATTTTAAATGGAGATTATAATAAAATACAACCATTTTTTGAAGAGACAAAAGCCAGAAATATAGACTATTGTGTTTTAAACGGAAAAAATTTTGTGTATTTGGCCGGATTAGATATGCCTGCTATTTTTATGGTAAATAATTCCGTTGTTGAACATTGGATAACTTATCTGCAACTCGATCAATCTGAAATTGAAAAGTGGTTAGCAAAACCTTAATGGTTTATAATAATTCTTTCAATTTAATTAATTGATTTATTTGAGTGAAATTTGCATGTAAATACTCTTTTTGAATATTCGACAGATATATAGCTTTCCATTTTGCATTTAATGCACCTATAATATCCGTATCAAAATTATCACCAATCATTACACATTCATGATGTTGTGCCTGAGTTAAATTTTGTGCTAAATCAAAAATTTTAATATCCGGTTTATTAAAACCATGTTCTTCTGATATAATGACGTATTCAAAATACGATTTTAGATTACTGTAATCTAACTTTATGTGTTGTACCTCTTTAAATCCGTTAGTAATGATATGTAATTGATATTTTGTTTGAAGATACATTAACACATCAATTGCTCCATCTATTAAATGGGTTTTGTATGGTGATATTTTCAAATAGTCATCTGCCCAGTGATGTGCCAATTCTAAATTTTCATAATTATAATGCAAAAATGCTTTATGAAAACGTTGATAACGAAGTTCTTCTTTTGTTGTTTGTTTTAAACTATACAAATGCCATAAATCATGATTAATAGCTTCATAAACATTAATAAAATCCTGAAAAGTGACATTACAATAATAGTCTATCCTGTGTTCTAAAAATAAGTGCAATAAAGCCTCCCGGGAGTTTTTTTCAAAATCCCAAAGTGTATTATCTAAATCAAAGAATATGTGTTTTATCTGTTTAATAGAACTAAGGGTAATATTTATTCATTAACATATACGCTTCATTCCCAGATTGAGAATGACAACCACTACAATCCTTTCCTTTTAGGGCAGACGAAATTACAACTGTTCCATCTTTATTATAATAACCCCATACCCAACCTTTTGAATCGGCGTTTGGATGCTTTGATTTTTTGTAGAGCACTGCATAAACCTCAATATTACCACTATTGTCTAATAGCTCTTTCACTACCATTGATTCTTCAGGGAAAGTAGCTCCTATTTTTATTCTCCCTAACGAATCAAGTTGTCCGGCAGCTACAGCATTATATCTGGTTTTTAATAAAGGTTGAACATGTCCGCTTCCTGAACTCTTTTGCAAAGATATATTTGAATATTTAAACCATACATAACCATTGGTACTTTTTGCTTTATTAAATATTTCTGTTTCAAATCGCCCTTCAACATTGTCGTACTTACATGATGAGATAAGCAATGACAACAAACATGCTGTTGACAATAATGCAATCAATGGTTTTATTGTTTTCATTTAATCTTCTTCTAAATTAAAATATTTCAATTCTTTACTTAAATCCAAATAAGCGTACTCTGCCTGAAGAGT
>JAEUTR010000175.1 GCA_016787365.1 Bacteroidia bacterium | reverse complement strand
TTATTTCATTTCGGTAAAAGAAAATAGTTACTAATAAAATTATACAACCTACCATAGGATTATAATACATAACCTGATTATCCTTTATAATAAGTTGTAAACTAAAAACAATTATACATAAAAATATCGGTAAAACAATTTGCTTCATTATATTAATAGGGATATATACTAATCTTCTACTTTCTCTATACACAAATAAAATTTGAAAAGGTTTAGATACTATATATGATATGATAATACCATTAAACCCTAAAAAAATAATGAGAATGTATGTTATAATTATTTGAACTATAGTGGCAAAAACAAAACTTTTTGCCACCAAATCAGTTCTTTTATAATAAAACAAAGGTGCTAAATAAATAAAATATAGTACCTTAAATATTTGGCCAATAGTAAGTATAGCAAGAAAAGATAATGATTTATGGAAAAATATTTTTTTTATAAAAAGATTAACGGCAAATGGAACAGTTAATAATGTAAAAACAATTGCTAAAATAATAACGATTAAATACCCACTGGCATATTTGTTAATGTGTTCTTTTAGATATAAGGTTGTCTCATTTTTTTTAATCATATCATATATTTTTGGGTATATGGCATTATTCATGCCTCCAAAAATAATCTCTATACCTAGAGTGCATTTAATCCCAAAATCAAATAATCCAACTAATTCAGTACTTAGCATTTTTTCTATAAAAAGTCTGTCAATATTATTAAACATCCAACTTAGAATCGAAAATAATAGCAAGGGAAAACAAAATTTTTTTATTTCTTTTAAAAAAATCGGATCGGCCTTACATCCATATTGTTTGTTTAAATATGCAATTGAAATTAAAAATATAATAATACCAGATGCTAATCTCCCAATTAAAGGGCCCATAATGCTATCACCACACCAATACAATGCTGTGATAGAAATCATCAATGTTGTAATGAAATTTATAACATTAGCTACTAAATATCGAGATGCCTGTTCAGTATATATTAATTGATTACAATATAACTTGAAATAGGCATTAAAAAAGGAAGTGAAAACTGTAAAACACATAAATGGATAAAATCTCATTGGTGCTGAATCTTCAAATGCTTGTTCAAATAAAAAAGGACCTGTAACAAGTAAAATTAAAATTCCACTTGCTGCAATTAATAAACTGTAGTAATTAATTGCCGCTAGTTTTTGCTTCAATTTAGCTGTATCCTGTTTCGTTTCAATAATAACAGGCCCAACAAAACTTTCAAGACAAAAAATAAATATACTTTGAAAAAGTAATGAAAAAGTTAAATGCAGAGTAAGGTAGCCGTAGTTTTTTTCACTTAAAATATCGCCTGTATAAAAAGGCAATAAAATAAAACCCGATAGCATAGGCAAGGCACCTACTACCGAATAAACAATGGATGACTTGAAAAATTTCTTAGAAATCATACCCGCTAAAGGTAATAAAATAGAGCAACAAATTAGATATTTTATATAGTATTAAGAAGTTAGGAATGCTTTAAAATATTATCTTTAAGCCTTATATGTCTATTAAAAAAGTCCTTATCATAACCTATTACTGGCCTCCCACAGGTGGGGCGGGAGTGCAGCGTTGGCTCAAATTCAGCAAATACTTTAGAGGATTTGATTGGGAACCTGTAATTTATACGCCCTCAAATCCTGATTTCCCTATTAATGACGAAACCCTTTTAAAAGATGTTCCTGAAAATATAACTGTTTTAAAAACAGCTATTACAGAGCCTTACGATATTTATCGTAAAATTATGGGAAAGAAAAAAACAGAAACAGTGAATCAGGGATTTCTATCAGAAGGTAAGGAGAATAAGATATTACAATCTTTGATGATTTGGATACGAGGAAATTTTTTTATTCCGGATGCACGTAAATTCTGGGTAAAACCCTCAATAAATTATTTATCGGATTATATTGAGAAAAATAAAATTGATGCTATTATTAGTACCGGACCACCACATAGCATGCATTTGATTGCGCTTGGATTAAAAATAAAACATAATATCCCATGGATAGCTGATTTTAGAGATCCATGGACTCAGATTGATTTTTATGACCAGTTGAAGCTTACCACTTTGGCTGATAAAAAACACAAAAAATTGGAAAAAACGGTATTGACTAATGCTAATAAAGTAGTAACCGTTAGCAAAAGCTGGGCAAAAGATTTAGAAAAACTAGGAGGTAGAGGAGTCAATGTTATTACAAATGGTTTTGACAAAGATGATTTTTTAGTGGATGAATCGGGTGAGTTGTTATCAGGGTTTTTGTTTCATCATATCGGAGCTTTAAATAAAGATAGGAATCCACATACTCTTTGGAAAGTATTAGGTGATTTATGTAAAGAAAATCCGGAATTTAAAAATGATTTAAAGTTAAAATTTACAGGTAAAACCGATATGGCAGTGTTTGAAAGTTTAACTGCTAACGGGTTATCTTTAAACGCAGAAAAAACAGAGTATATGCCACATTCGGAGGTTGTAAAATTATTGTTGAAATCGCCTGTTTTACTACTGCCGTTAAATGATACACCTAATGTTTCTGGCATTGTTCCCGGGAAATTATTTGAATATATGGCCGCTAAACGACCTATATTTTCAATTGGAGATTTAAACGGAGATACAGCCTCCATTATAAAAGAAACGAATACCGGCATGATGGTTAGTTTTACAGATTATGAAGGAACAAAACAAGCCATTTTAGATTTATACCAAAAGTATAAATCTAAGCAGCTAGTGATTGATTCATTATCCATAGATAAATATTCCAGACAGAATTGTGCAAATGAATATGCCAAACTTTTGAATGAGATTTCCGGTAAATAATAAACAGGTAGTTTTTTGCTACCTGTTTATTGTTTAATTTTATAGGATTAAATTTTTATTGCAAAACCCATGTGAATTAAATTTATTTAATTTACTCAGATCGCCAAATCAGGGTTTTACAATTTCAGAATTTATAATTAGGCTGTGTTGTAAGTTTAGGCTTATAATATGGCCTTTTTTACAACCAAAGTTTACAACCTGTTAACCTAATTTACTTTTAATTTAAAAGTTACCTGGATGTCTGTTTCTCCCGGAGCATATGAACCGTCTTTTACATCAGGTTGATGTTTCAATTCAATGACTAAAGGAGATTTACTCATTGACATAGTTGGAGCGGTCCATAAAGTGGATAGTCCAATTCCTCTATTATTTGCATCTAAATCCAAATACTTTATAGTAGTCATACTATTTGGCAAATAAACACTGTATGGTGTTCCGGTAGGAGCAGTGCTGTTAAAAAAGAATAAGTGATCTGCCCCTTCTTCTTCAACTTCATTTGAAATAGTATCAATAGGAGATTTTGTTTGATCTAACAAAAGAATAGTTGCTTCGTAAACATGATTTGCAGTAATATTAATTACCGAATCCGATTGATTTGTACCACCAAATATGGCAGGATTCCCTCCATCTCCGTCTAGGTCGCTAAACACGTATTCAGTTGTAGTATTACTTACAGTGTCTCTTAACGAAAGTTTTAAAGTTGTAATTAACTCCGATTCGTTTGTTGGTGGGGCAGGAGTTTCAGGAGTTGGTTCTTCTTTTTTGTCTTTTTTACATGCTGTAAATGTAAAAGCTACCATAGCAAGTATGGCAATGGTTGTGATGGTTGTTTTCATTTTTTGGTTGTTTTTGGTTATTATTTATTTTTTATCGTACATAGTTAATGGTACTTTTATTCTTAGTGTGAAATTTCTTCCTGGACTATTGGCAAAATATCTGAATCTGTCTAAATAATCTCTATAAATTTCGTTCAGTAAATTTGTGGCTGTTAAACTGATATTTAATTGTTGTT
>JAEUTR010000074.1 GCA_016787365.1 Bacteroidia bacterium | reverse complement strand
ACAGTAATATGTATTTTTATTGCAGTCTTTGTGTCTTGCACAGGCTCTAAAAAATATTTTAAAGCTGCTGAAAAATTAGAAAAACAAGGTTTAGTAAGTGAAGCTGCTGAATATTATTATGTTTCACTTGAACGTAAAAATAATAATACAGATGCCCGGATAAAATTAAAAGAAGTGGGTCAGAAACATGTTAATTCATTGGCATCAAGCTTTTTCAGAGAATACAATACACAACAGTACGAAAAATCAATCGAAACATTTGATCAATTAAAAGCATTTACTTATAAATCATCATTATTAAGTGTTGATTTAAATTATCCTCAAGCTTACCAGGATGATTATAATAAATCAGTTGCTTATTATTTAAACAAAAACTACCAGGAAGCATTGAATTGCATCAATCAAAATAATTTTGATTTGACATTAAAATATATTGCAAAAATAAAAAAATACGACGCTAATTATAAAAAAACAAAGGAACTTGAACTAACTGCTACCTGCGAACCATTGTATTTATTGGCAGTTAGGGACCTTGAATCTAAAAACTATGCTAATGCGCAAGTAAATTTAAATTCCATAAATTTAATTACTACATCTTATAAAGACGCTAAAGAATTGTTGGATTTAACGAATGATATATTAAAAAAGAGTTTTATCATTTTTCAACCACAAAACTCACCCGAAAAAGACATCGAAGAAAATTTATTTAATAATTTTATTGAACTATCCTATCAACGTACCGACAAAATTAAGTTAATTAACAATTCACCATTTTTGTTTATGCCAGGTGCCGGAGATATTGCCAGTGCAGGTAATATTGATTTAATACAAGCTATCAGAAAAGCAACAGGCGCAGATTATTTTTATGTATATGACGTTAGTAATAAAAAAGAAGTTGAAACGCCACAAACCAAAGTAGCTTCTGTTTGTTATGAAAAATTTATTGTAAAAAAAGATACGGTATTTGTTACTGAGTATAAGCCGATGAATTATAATCAGGTAAAAGCCAAACGTTCCTATTCTTACGATTATAAATATAAATTAATCGACGCTGTAACCAATCAGGTAGTAAGTTCCCGAAACGAAAACTGCATTACAACGGATAATATTGATTATAATGAATTTGTTAAACCTCTTAGAATACCTTTGGGAGGTTATACACCAAGTTACAATGTCAATAATTATTTTCCTTATAATCCCGTATTAACAAATCCCATTAATCAATTTAATCCATCAAGTTGGAGAGCAGGTTTTAGTAGTAGAAAAGAATTAAAACCGTTTTCTGATTTAAAAACTGAAACTGATAAAAAAGCGATTGATTTATTTTCTAATACTTTACTTTCTTTTACATCAAGATAATAATGAAAAGCATATTTACATATTTATTTTTTTGTTTTTTCTTAATAGTAAATACATCTATTATTTCTCAAACTACAGAAACCGCATTAGCACCTGGTTGGGTTACTAAACGTCCGGTAAATAGTTCTAAGTTTATTGGCATAGGTGTAGCAGATAAAACTTCGGGAAATAACTATCAGGGTGAAGCGAAAAAAAACGCCCTGTTCGATTTGTCTTCAGAAATTAAGGTAGACATTTCTTCCAACTCTATTTTATATACGGTTCAAAACAACAATCAGTTTAACGAGAATTTTAATTCTTTAATTAAACTGAGTAATACGGATAATATAGAAGGATATAAATTAGTGGATGCCTACGAAAATGAAAAACAGTACTGGCTGTATTATGAGTTAGATAAAC
>JAEUTR010000011.1 GCA_016787365.1 Bacteroidia bacterium | reverse complement strand
GGTTTTAATTTAGTTATTTGTTCTAATACATCTATCCTATAGGCATACATACCTACATGTCTAAAATAATTATGGTATTTATGCCATTCTTCCTGAGGTTTTCCTTTAATAAACGGAATTACCATTCTACTAAAATACAATGCTTCCATTTCTGAATTCAAAGTGATTTTAACCTCACCCACATCAAATAATACTTCATGAGAATCAACAGGAATCATTAAAGTAGCCAATTCAGTAGTTCCTGTACATACTTCACATAACAAATCAATTTGTGTAGGATCAATAAAAGGTTCATCTCCCTGAATGTTAAGCACATATTCAAAATCTTCTTCTATTTTTTGAAAAGCTTCAAAACATCTGTCAGTACCGCTAGGATGTTCAGCTTTGGTATAAACAACTTTACCACCAAAAGATTCGACATGTTTATAAATACGTTCATCATCTGTAGCAACCACTACATCTGTTAAAAGTGTTGATTTCTGAGCCTGTTCATACACACGTTGAATCATACTTTTACCAAGAATATCAATTAAAGGCTTACCGGGAAAACGACTGGAAGCATAACGAGCGGGAATAATTCCTAAAATAGGGTTCATTTTAAATGAGTTTAAATAAGTTCCTAAAAATACAAAAAAGTACAAACACTTGTTTGTAATATCTTAATGTAACTATTACCTTCGTACAACAAATGTACAAGTCTCTCCTTTTCATACTTTTTCTATTACCCGTCTCTGTATTTTCTCAGAGTCAGAAAAAACGATTAAAACATCAGCACCCTGAATACTCTAAAGAATATTCAAGAGAACATTTGGTAGATTTTAAAATCATTACCGATATGATGGATTCTGTAAAAAAAATAAACCATTTAAGGTTTAATATGAAATCCATCGAAAGAGTTGAAACAGGATTATCATTAGCAAGTACAAAAGTTAAATTACAAACTCACCCACGAAAATCGTATTTATTAAATCCCGAAAAAAAACTGGAAGTCCTATATAATGAAGGCGAAAATAATAATAAGGCGCTTATCAAACCTCACGTATTTCCTTACTTTACAATAAGTCTTGATCCTCGACATAATTTAATGCGTAAAAATCAACACTTCACAATTTTAGAACTAGGCTTCGATTTTACTGTAAGAACAATCGCTGTTGCTTTAAGTAAGGAGAGAGAAAATATTTCCAAGCATTTATCTTATTTGGGTAAAGTTGAAAAAAATAAAATGATGTGCTATTTACTTGTATATGAAAATCAAACTTTTTCATATTATGATTATAAGGTACAACAAAAAGAAACTGTTTCGAGTATTGCTTCAAAATTTACTGTAAACGATTATATGTTACGTTGCAAAAATAAATTGTATGACGATTATGGTTATTTAAAAGAAGGTTCCACAATCAAAATACCAACTTTTTATTGCAAAAAAGCAGCATTTTATGTTGATGAAAAAACGATGCTTCCTATAAGCATTAGCATCTATGATGAAATAGGTTTATTTGAAAGTTATGATTTTTATGATATTGAACTAAATAAACCTATTCCTGCCGAAGAATTTAACAGAAATTATAAAGGCTATGGTTTTTAATAATTCATTCCCAAATTAAAAAATACAAAACTCCACATATCTGCAAATTCGGCAATTTGTTTATCTGTTGGTTTTCCTGCTCCGTGTCCTGCATTTATATCAATTCTTATTAACTCAGGATTATTACCTATATTATTTTTTTGAAGGGTTGCCGCAAATTTAAATGAATGTGCAGGTACTACTCTATCATCATGATCGCCTGTTAAAATAAGTGTAGCCGGATAATTTGCTTTTTTAACATTGTGTAAGGGCGAATATTTATATAAGCACTCAAACTCTTCTTTATTTTCACTACAACCATAATCTACAGTCCAAGCTCTTCCTATGGTAAATAAATGAAACCTCAACATATCCAAAACTCCTACAGTTGGAATAGCTACTTTTGCAATATCAGGTCGCTGAGTCATTACCGCTCCAATTAATAACCCGCCATTGCTTCTACCGTGTATTGCCAGTTTTTCGTGAGAAGTATATTTATTTTCTACTAAATAATTACATGCTGCAATAAAATCATCAAATACATTTTGTTTTTTACATTTTGTGCCATTCATATGCCAGTCTTCTCCATACTCACCACCGCCTCGCAAATTAGGAACACAATAAATTCCACCAGCTTCTAAAAAAACAGCTCTATCAATTCTAAACTCAGGTGTATATGAAATATTAAATCCTCCATAACCAAAAACAAAACAAGGATTATTACTATTTAACTCAATTCCTTTTTTATGTGTAATAAACATAGATACCTGAGTGCCATCTTTACTCTTATAAAATATCTGTTTTGTCTCGTAATTATTAGATTGAAAAGATATAATAGGTTTAAAAATTTGTTTACTGGTTCCTCCTTTGGCATCATATAAATAAATATCTTCAGGACTTGTAAAAGAAACTGTTGAGTATAAAGCAACATCATCTTCGCGGGATGAATTAACCATATTAACTTTACAAATACCTGATAACCTAATTTCTTTCTCTACCACACCCGACATATTATGCAAATACAATTTAGAAGAAACATTTTTTAAATAATTTGAAATTAATTTATTACCACAAAAGGATACGCCTTCCAACAAATCTTCCTGTTCCTTCAAAATATCTTCCCAATTATCCCGAACAGGATTATTTAAACTAATTTTTACTAATTTATATCGTGGAGCTTTATAATTAGTATAAACATAAAACTGATTACCAATATTCTCCATCACACTATACTCATTATTAAAATCAGAAACGATAGGTATAAACTTATTTAAGGGATTAGACAAATCCTTAATCATTAAAGTTTGTCCACTTGTTGTTTCACTTCCATAAATAATCAAATAATTTTCATCATGCGTTACCTGTGTTGAAAAATTTCTGTCGGGATGTTCTTTATCTTCATACACTAAAACATCGTCATTTTGATTTGTTCCAATAACATGATAATATACTTTATGAAATTGATTTGCTTGGGTATATGCTTTATCCAAAGATGGTTCGTCGTATCTACTATAATAAAACCCATTGCCTTTCCATGAAATTCCGGAAAATTTCACCCACTTAATTTTATCTTTTAAATCTTCTTTGGTAACAATATTTTTAACATGGATTTCAACCCAATCACTTCCCGCTTTTGATATACCATATGCTAAATACTTTCCATCCTTACTAAAACCAATGCCACTTAAAGAAGTTGTTCCATCATTTGAAAGCGTATTTGGATCTAATACCACTTCAGGTTTATCTAATAGTGCTGTTTGTGAATAAAGTACGGATTGATTTTGTAAGCCATTATTACGGAATGAAAAAAATAATTTTCCTTTTTTAAACATACTGTTAATTTTTTCATAGTTCCACAAATCCGTCAGTCTGTTTTTGATTTTTGATCTATAAGAAATTTTATCCAAATAACCCGCAGTAAGTTTGTTTTGATGTTCAACCCAACTTTTTGTTTCAGTCGAATTATCATCTTCGAGCCATCGATAAGGATCTTCTACCTTAATTCCATGATAATTATCCATTTGCTTTACTGCTTTAGTTTCTGGATATATCATTTGACTATAAGTATTTAAACATAAACATGTGAATAGAAGATAAGATAAAATAGGTTTTGGTATATGCATTGTTTTTACTTTTGATATTGAAATGAAAATGGATATAAACAAATATACCAAAGAAGTAGAAGATACTCTAAACCGTTTATCACTTAAAAGTGACAAAGAAAAAGCATTAAAATTAAAAAAATACATCGGCACCAATTTAGAAGTAAAAGGTTTGGTTACAAAAATCCAGGTTGACTCTCATAAAAAAGGCTTTAGTTTTTATACTGAACAAAAAGAACAAACTTTTCTGATTTTAAATGAGGTATATAAAAAAAGTAATGTATTTGAAGCTAAAAATATTGCATTTATTTTTTTAGATAAACATCACAAACATATTCCATTAAGTACTCAATTACAAACTTTACCACACTGGGTTAAACACATTGATAATTGGGCACATTCGGATGGATTATCAAAATACCTTACCAGATTATTAGAGGATCATTCTACAAAATCTGATATGCTGAGTATTTTGAAAAAATGGAATTCTTCAAAAAATTTATGGGAAAGACGTCAATCATTAGTTTCATTATTTTATTATGCTAGAACAAAAACTTCTCATATTGATTTTGAAACAACAAAAACATTTGTTACACCATTATTAACCGACAAAGAATATTATGTACAAAAAGCAGTTGGTTGGACACTGAGAGAATCTTTTAATGTGTATCCAAAACAAACTTTTGACTTTATTAAAGAAAACATTAGA
>JAEUTR010000664.1 GCA_016787365.1 Bacteroidia bacterium | reverse complement strand
TATGCTATAAACACATAGAGGGAAAGCGTCGCTTTCCCTCTATGTGTAATTTATAAATAGTTATATCTTAATAATTTCTATGTGCCTATGTGGTTAAGAAATGAAAAATATAATTAAAACGGCAAGCCGTCTTTTTTACCTAAATCATCAAAGTTTACATTACTTGAATCATCGGTAATATTTGGGTTAGGAGTTGTAGAATTTTCTTTACGTTGCAATACTAAAAACGATTCTCCAACAACTTCTGTAATATTTCGTTTGTTTCCGTCTTTGTCAATCCACTGGCGGGTTTGTAGCTTTCCTTCTAAATAAATTTGAGTCCCTTTTTTTAATAATTTTTCAGCACTTTCAGCCATGCTTCTCCAAACTACAATATTGTGCCATTCGGTTTGTTCAATTTTATTCCCGCTTTTGTCTTTATGAAATTCGCTTGTAGCTATGCTAAAGTTTGCACGAGCAATATTGCCTTCTAAATACTTTAACTCTGGATCTTTTCCTAAATTTCCTACTAAAATAACTTTGTTAACGCCTGCCATATTCTTAAAAAATTAATCAAATTATTACTTCAACAAACAAAGTAAATAGTTTTTGTTTTTGCAATGCCGTTCATCTATATAAAATGCAGTTTTATAATCATAAAAAGAGTTTTTAAGAGTTTATAATTTTTTATACTAATCCTGTTTCCAACGCCCATAATAATGTATTTTTGTAGTAATGAGTGATTATTTAAATGAACTAAATCCTGTGCAGCGAATGGCTGCCGAAACTACAGAAGGTCCGGTTATGATTATTGCCGGTGCCGGTTCTGGTAAAACACGCGTACTAACTTATCGCATTGCCCATATTATGGAAAAAGGCGCTGATGCCTTTAATATATTATCTTTAACTTTTACCAATAAAGCGGCTCGAGAAATGAAAGATCGTATTGGTAAAATTGTTGGAAGCAAAGAAGCTAAAAATATTTGGATGGGAACGTTTCACTCCATCTTTGCTAAGATTTTACGTTTTGAAGCCGAAAAATTAGGTTACCCTTCTAATTTTACGATTTATGATACAGATGATAGTAAAGGTGTTATTAAAGACATCTTAAAACAATTAAATTTAGACGATAAAGTTTATAAACCGTCATTGGTCTTAAATCGAATATCCTCGGCAAAAAATAGTTTAATTTCTGCAGCTCAATATGCCAATAATCCTATTACGCAAGCCGAAGATAGATCGTCAAACAAACCTTTATTAGGACAAATATATTTAGCTTATCAAAAACGTAATTTCAAATCAGGAGCGATGGACTTTGATGATTTGTTGTATAATACCAATGTGTTATTGCGTGACTTTCCGGATGTATTAATAAAATATCAAAGTAAGTTTAAATATATTTTGGTAGATGAGTACCAGGATACAAACTTTTCACAATATGTGATTGTGAAACAATTAGCGGCCCGTTTTCAAAATATATGTGTAGTTGGTGATGATGCGCAAAGTATTTATTCATTCCGTGGCGCTAACATTCAAAATATTTTAAATTTCGAAAAAGATTACCCGGATTTAAAAACATTTAAGTTAGAGCAAAACTACAGAAGTACGCAAACGATTGTTAAAGCTGCAAGTGCAGTAATTGCTATTAATAAAGATCAGTTTAAGAAAAATATTTTTACGGATAACGAAGAAGGGGAAAAAATTAAAATTGTAAAAGCAAATACAGATAACGAAGAAGGTCAAAAAGTTGCGGCTTCTATTTACGAAACACATTTTACCCAACAAGCACATTATAAAGATTTTGCTATATTGTATCGTACCAATGCACAGTCTCGTGCATTTGAAGAGGCTTTACGTAAATTAAATATTCCCTACAAAATTTATGGAGGCGTATCATTTTACCAACGAAAAGAAATTAAAGACGCCTTATCCTATTTTAGATTATCCATTAATCATAATGATGATGAATCGCTGAAGCGTATTATCAATTACCCTACACGTGGTATTGGACAAACAACCATAGACAAAGTAATGTTGGCTGCTATGGAACATGACATCAGCATGTGGCAGGTGTTAGATAATTTAAAAGATTTTAATATTGGTATTAATAGCGGAACTGCTTTAAAAATTTCGGAATTTACTACCATGATTAAAACATTTTCGGCAATGATTCCATACAAAGATGCCTTTGAGTGTGCTAATCATATTGCAGTTACTAGTGGTATCGTTAAAGATTTGTATCACGATAAAACACCTGAAGGGGTTAGTCGTTATGAAAACATACAAGAGTTATTAAATGGTATTAAAGATTTTGTGGAGCAAGAACGTACACCACAAGAAGAAGAATTAAAAGAAGCTATTGTAAGTAATATAGATGTTAACCCTACAGAATTATTTGATTCGCCTGAGCAATCTGCCGAATTAAAAACTTTGGATGAATTTATGCAGGAAATTACGTTGTTAACGGATGTTGACAAAGAAAAAGAAGATGAAAAAAATGCAGATAAGGTATCGATGATGACTATTCATGCTTCCAAGGGATTAGAATTTCCATACGTAAATATTGTTGGGTTAGAGGAGAATTTATTTCCTTCTCAAATGGCTTTAAACAGCCGAAGTGAATTAGAAGAAGAGCGTCGTTTGTTTTATGTAGCCATTACCCGTGCCGAAAAAAGAGCAACAGTAAGTTTTGCCACAACGCGTTACCGTTTCGGGAATATTATTTATTGTGAGCCTAGTCGTTTTATTGATGAGTTGGATGAAAGCTGTGTAGATTTTCCTCAGGAACCAGAGAAACGAAAATTTAGTGATGATGCCTTTATGCGACCAACACGTCCGTTTCAAAAACCGATGGAATCCATTGATTTTAGGACTAAAGAAACAACAGGATTTGCTAAACAAGAACCAAAGCCAATTAATTTTGCCCCGCCTAAAAAATTAATTCCTTTAGCTAAACGAATGGCCAGTACTAACTCGCCCACTGATAATAGCTCGAATGCGAATTTAAGGATTGGTAGTGTAGTAGAACATGAAAAATTTGGAATTGGTGAAGTCACTTCTATTGAAGGTGTGTATCCTGAATCTAAAGCCTGTATTAATTTTAGAAACGCAGGCGAAAAGAATTTGTTGTTGAAGTACGCAAAGTTGAAAGTGGTGATGTAATTTACTGCTGTAAACTATTTATCAATCTTTCAATTCTCACATTGCAACTGTCAATCATAGGTTGATATTGGTCCGTGTTTTCTGTAATAGCTTTTTCAATTAGTTGATAGCATTCAATCCTCATTTCACAATATGTTTTTAATGCTTTATTACGTTCTTGTATGTCAGCAGGTAAATCATATGTTTGAATTTCTGAAATTAATGCCATACACTTTTCCCAATTTTTGAGTCCATCATTGTTAAGTGAATTTAATATTTCTTCGTTTGTTGCTGTTTCTGGTAATGAATAAACTTTCACTGCTTTTTCTTCTAATGCAGTAAACTCAGTCATTTTTTCTTGATATTTTCCTATATCGTTAGATACACTATTAAACACAATAATGATAGCAACTACAACAGCTACGGTGATAGCTCCAATAGAAATGCTTTTGATGTTTTTTGAATTCGGTTGTTTTAAGCTGGGTAAAAAAGCATAACCAATTGCCATGCCGCTTAATAATCCTCCAATATGAGCAGCATTATCAATGCCTGGTTTTAAACCATTTAATAAGTTGTATCCAACAAAAATTATGGTACTTGTACGCATCGCATCTCTTGCCGATTTTTCGATATGATTGGTTGTTAGTAATGCTAAAAACATACCATACATTCCGAAAATAGCTCCAGATGCCCCTGCGCTAATAATTAATTCATTCCATCCTAGACTTGATAAACTTGCTATTATTCCAGTAGCTACATAAGCAAATAGAAATCTGGTTTTACCCATTAAGGGTTCAAGTAATACTCCTATGGATACTAATGCATACATATTCATTAATAAATGAAATATGCCAATATGAATAAAACAGCAAGTAAATAATCTCCACCACTCACCGGCTAATGTTGTAGGTCGAAAGTTACCACCCCAGTTTAAAATATCCTGGTTTTCGGGTTCAAAAATACTAACACCCATAATAGCCATTACCGCAAAAACTAAAATATTTAAGTTTAAAATGATTGGTGTAATAGTATATCCTTCTGTGGGAATAAAAATGGAGAAGAAACTGGTGATTTTTTGTTTTGTATTTAATGGTGCTGTATTTAATATATCTTCATCAACTGGAGAAAAGCTCAAACTTAATTCTTTATACTTCTCTTCTAATTCTTCTTTAGTAAAAGAGTTTTTAATATCATTAAATCTAGATATAAAGTTTTCTACATTGTCTTTATTCTTGCCCCAATCAAACATCTGACTGCCCGCACATTCACTTTTAATAGTAGCAGTGTTCCCTTCGATATTAACTTTTAATTCTTCTCCATAAGAACTCATGGAGAATTTTGTATAAGCAATAAAACCTGTTTCACAAATGTAACTAGGTTTCCACTCTAATTGTTTTACCACTACTTGAGCAATAACAATAAATTCGTTTTTACTTAAATTCTCAAGCTCGATGATTTGCTCATGCTTTGGTGAAAATCCTACAGCCATATCTTTTTGTTTGTCGTATTAGAAAACAGAAAGATATTATTTATTTTGTGAAAAAGATACTCTATTCCTCCACTTCACTAATTCAAACCAAATAACAAATATAAAACCTATCAAAATACTAATTCCTAGTTGAACTAAGTTTAAGGCTTCTAATTCAAAAAAGAGAGCTAGAGGTTTGATGTATAGTAAAAGTGCGGTGATTAATAAAGTGATGCAAATAATGAGAGGTACCAAATTATTTTTATATTTTAAGGTAGTGAAAATGGAATAATAAAACGAACGATTAACTAAAGTTAAAATAATATTAGAGGTAATTAATGCTGTGAATACCATCGAACGAGTGGTTTCTTCATTATAACCTTTATGGATAGCATATTGATAAACTACTAAATTACCTGCTGTAATCATTAAACCCTGAACAATACTTGTGGTTAATTCTTTCCAATTAAAAAAGGTACTGGTAAACGGACGAGGTTTTTGAATCATAGTGTTTTTTTCCATCGGTTCATTTTCATAAATGATAGAGCAGGTAGGCCCCATAATTAATTCTAAGAAAATGACATGTACCGGAGAAAAAATAGTTGGATATATCCAACCTAATGCCAGAGGCATACAAACCGTTAAGATTAGAGGGATATGAATGGAAATAACATATTGTATGGCTTTTTTAAGGTTTGTGTAAATTTTTCTGCCCATAGCAACAGCATCTATCATTTTTGATAAATCATCTTCTAATAAAATTAAAGAGGCTGCTTGTTTAGCTATTTCGCTTCCCTTTTTCCCCATGGCAATGCCTATATGCGCTGCTTTAAGTGCAGGTCCATCGTTTACTCCATCACCAGTCATCGCTACAATTTGTTGTTGTGCTTTTAAGGCATTGATGATTTTTAGTTTTGCATCGGGAAACATGCGTGTAAATAAATTGGTATCCATCACGCGTTCTTGTAATTCAGTGTCGCTTAAGTTCATTAATCCATCTCCCGATAAGCTTTTTTCATATCCTTTAAAGCCAATTTGTTTGGCAATAGAAGTAGTTGTTTCTGCATTATCACCTGTGACTATTTTAACGGTGATACCAGCAGCATAAAATTTTTCTAGTACTTCTTTAATATTTTGTTTAGGAGGATCATAAAAAGCGACCACACCTTTAAATTGAAATTTAAAATCTTGTTGATTTTTAGGGTAGTTAGCTCCTTCAAACAATGCCTCTCCAACTCCTAATACTCTATAACCTTCAGAAGTTAATTCTTTTATCGCTTTTTCAATCTGTTGTTTTTCTTCGGAGGTTAAATGTGACACATTCATCATGGCTTCGGGCGCTCCTTTGGCAGCTATGATTCTGTGGCCATTAGTGTTTTCAAATATATGAGTCATCATGGGTGGTTTACCTCCCAATGGATATTCATGTATCATTTTAAATAATTCTCTTTCATCTTTTTCAATGTTTTTTTCATAAGCCTTATGTAAGGCTACTTCCATGGGATCAAATGGAATAGGCTCACTCGACCACATGGCTAAA
>JAEUTR010000656.1 GCA_016787365.1 Bacteroidia bacterium | reverse complement strand
AAAACGTGATTTTTAACACTTTATTACTTGTTTATTGGTTAACAAACGTTAAACAAAATAGTTTAAAATGAATGTTTTAAGGTATTCTGTTAACTTAGTCAAATGGACTTTTCTAACTATAATTTTTTTCAAATAACAAGTTTTGTTGAACAAATACGTCTTTTTTCGGAGAAGGACGAAGAGCAATTTAATTTGCTATTAAAAGAGTTAATCGTTAAAAAATCCGTTGACGAACATTTTAAGAACGAGTTAACCAATTTTTGCTATTTAGCCTTGGATAACGCTTTTTTTGTGAATGCCTTTACCGAATATGGAATTAATTCTAATCGTGGATTTTTTCCTGAATTAGCAAGACGCTTAAAACATAAAATTTTACCGAGTAATTTACCTGAAAACGAATTAAGTCATTTCATTAATTTTGTTTTTAATGCATCAGATGATTTTGTTTGGCTTGAAAAAATAAATTATTCGAGCTGGGAAGCGATAACTAATTTAATAGATACCAAACAACTTGCATTACACTCTCAAAAGTTAGCACATCAAAATCATAATGCGATTATTATATTGTGTCACCGCTTAACAAGCATTGGTATTGATCCATACTTAGTAAGCAAATTACCTGAAATAGATGATAGCAACTCGCCTTTCTTTGAATTAAATCATCAGGTTTCTTTATTCGTAAAAAAACATGTAGAGAATACAACGCTAGATATTGATCATGAAGAATTGGAATCTATATGGCAGAGTATTGCTAAGGTAGAGAGTTTGTTTAGTTCAATTCAAGAAAAAAAAGATGAGATAGGAACGAGTCTTCATTCAGCCTATTTATTGCAAAGAGCCCAACAACATATTGGTAGAATTAGATTGTTGTTGAATTTATTTGTAACTAAACAAAAAACAAATAAAGTATTAACTATTTCTCAATTAGTAACTGAACTTGTAAAAGCGGAGCAAACTAAAAACAGGGTTAGAAGATTTATTAAAGAAACAACCAATTTATTAGCGCACCGTATTGTTAGTCATACTTCTCAAAAGGGAGAACATTATATTGGCTTTTCGAAAAAAGAAAATTTTAAACTCTTTAAGTCTGCTATGGGTGGTGGATTAGTAATTGTGTTTTTAGTTTATATCAAACATTTTATTCATCACTTGCATGCACCATTATTTATAGAAGGATTTTTGTTTGGATTAAATTACAGCGCTGGTTTTGTATTTATGTATTTAACGCATTTAACTCTAGCTACTAAACAACCCGCCATGACAGCTGCGTTTATTGCAGATAGCATAGATGGCGGAAATAATACTGACAGTAAGCCTTGGGATATGTTTAAGCAAGTGATAAGAAGTCAATTTGTGTCTTTAATAGGAAATTTAGTAATTGTGTTGCCTTTATGTTTTTTATCGGCTTGGTTAATTAATTACTATTTGCATTATTCTATATTTAATTATACAGAATCAAAAGCGCAGATGTACTCTAATCATCCTATTTATAGTGCGTCTTTAATTTATGCTACTATTACCGGTGTGTTTTTATCTTTATCAGGTATAGTGATTGGTTATTTTGATAACAAAGTAGTGTATTCAGAAATTGCCCAACGTATTATAAAACATCCACAATTGATTAAAACATATAGTTTAGAGAAAAGACAAAAGTTAGCGGCTTTTGTAGAAAAGAATTTAGGTGGTATAGTTGGAAATGTATTTTTAGGATTTTGTTTAGGAATGGCGGGTAATATCGGAAAGTTTATTGGAATTCCTTTTGATATTAGACATGTGACTATTTCTTCAGGTAATTTTGCTATTGCTTTAGGAAGTAATCATTCTTATAAATTAGATTTGATTATTACGGTGTTTCTAGGCGTTATTTATATCGGTTTAATAAATATTGCATCCAGTTTTTTAATTTCTTTTATTGTTGCTTGTCGCTCACGAAGTTTATCATGGAAACAGTCTTTAAAAGTGTTGGTTGGATTATGATTTTATTTATAGAAATGCATAATACATTGATTTTGGCATTGGGATTAAAAAATTAACCACATAGAGACATAAAAAAAGAATAAGGCGTGGATAGAAAAACATGTTTTTTGCACATTGGGTGCTATGGTAAAAGCGAAGCGTCTTTAATACCCTTTTCTAATCTGTAAACTATGTATCTATGTGGTTAAAAAATAGTTCTAATTGTTCTATAAAAACACAATTTCTTTTTCTTGCTTAGATGTAATTGTTCCAACTTTAGCAAAGTACTGATTTTGAGATTCTAAAAAGACATCCATTTGTTTTTCATGAGAGGCATCAATACTAAATAATAAACCTCCAGAGGTTTGTGGATCGCAATAAAAAATAAAATCTAAATCAGTCATACCTGTAATATGATTTGATTGTGCATTATAGTTACGTGTTGTGTTATCAGGAAACACAAATTGTTTAGCGTATTCTTTGGCAGCTTCCATAATGGGAAGTGCGCTTTTATTTATGGTTGCTGATAAATTGGTATCAGCTAACATTTCTAATAAATGCCCTGCAAAACCAAAGCCTGTAATATCAGTCATTGAATGTACATAAGCTAATGCTCCTAATTTTTCACCAATCGAATTTAGTGAAGTAGTTTGTTCTATTAGTAATTGATAATGAGCTTCGTTTAACAACCCTCTTTTTAAGGCAGTACTTAAAATACCTATACCTAAAGGTTTTGTGATATATAAAATATCATTCTCTTTAATAGCATTATTTTTTTTGATGTGTTGTTTTTTTACTAATCCCGTAACTGCTAATCCAAATAAAGGTTCTTGGGTATCTACACTGTGACCTCCGGCTAAAGGAATTCCTACTTTAGAGCAAATTTCTTGTGCCCCTTTTATTACTTGTTGTGCGACATTCGCTGGTATTTTATCTACAGGCCAACCTAAAATTGCCACAGCCATTAAGGGTTTTCCGCCCATGGCATACACATCACTAATAGAATTACAGGCCGATATTTTTCCAAAATCAAAAGCATCATCAACAATGGGAGTAAAAAAATCAGTCGTACTGATGATGCAATTTCCATCTTCTAGTTCGTAAACAGCAGCATCATCTTTGGTTTCGTTTCCTACTAATAGGTTTTTAAAAACAGGCTCTTGTTTGCAACCACTTAATATTTCTTCTAATACAGCAGGCGCAATTTTACAACCACAACCCGATGCTTTACTATATTGAGTTAATTTAACCGACATATTATTTTAAAGTATTTATGACTTGTTTTACTTTCATTGCATTTATTTCTGCATCAATTGTATCAGAGTCTAATTTTATAATGGGTTGTTTTTTGTTTTTGTAACTAAACTCATAAGCTTTATCATAATATAACAGAGATAATCGTGCTACATCAGCTAGATTATTTTCATCTAAATATTGTAAACATAATTTCGTATTCAGTGTACCGAGTTGTTGCGATATTTTTATGACGCAGGATTTTAAAGCGTCTATATTTACGGTTGTATAATCTTTTACTAATTTTTGTACACGAAGTTCAAAAGGAATTTCAAGTTTTATAATAGTTGCTTGTTTCATTTGTAGCCATAAACCATGAGGCAATTTATTAAAACCTATGGCTTGAGATTCGTCTTCCAAAAGGATTAATTGTTTATTGTTTAACAAGGTTAATTGTTGATATAATTGATGTTCGAATGCCTGTTGCGGATTTTGTTTTTGTTCGTTGATCGCCCCAAATGCAGAGCCTTTATGATGAGCGATGCATTCTAAGTCAACTATTTGTAAAGCCTGTTCTCTTAATTTCTTTAAAATATCTGTTTTTCCACTTCCTGTTTTTCCACCTAATAAAACAAGTTTCTTTTCCTCTTTAAAATAATTCAATACATGATTTCTAAATGCTTTGTAGCCGCCTTTCATAATTACGGCATTTAGTCCCGCTGTGTTCATAAGCCAGGCAAAGCTGTTACTGCGCATGCCACCTCTAAAACAATACACATATACTTTTTTATTTTCTGATAATGTTTTTACACGGTTAACAAAAGACGTCATTTTTGGCGACACAATTTCTAATCCTCTATTTACTGCCGTATCTTTTCCTTGCTGTTTATATAAGGTTCCTATTTCAGCGCGCTCACTATCTTCAAATAAAGGAATATTAACGGCGTTAGGAATGTGCCCTTTGAAAAATTCTAACGGTGCTCTCACATCAACAATTAATTCGTTTTTACTTCTATTTAAAAAGTCATTAACCTCTATAGCTTCTACAGTCATTACTGCGAAGCTACATAAATTATGGCATAAGCATAAAAAGGAAATAAAGCCTTGTTGATTTTGTAGTATTTTTGTATTTACAAGTTATTAATGGCTTATTGTTAAAATCTTGTGATTTATTTCGACAAATAAACTCTAAACCGTTGGATTTTGTTAATTTTTTTGTATAATATTGTATAAATGAAACTAACAAAACTTTTTACCCTTGTATTTTTACTTTTAGCTATAGGAGTTACTACTCCTGTGGTTGCTCAGGTAAAAGGTGGACGTAAGAAAGAACATCGTAACCAACGTGGAGGCGGAGGTAAACTATTTAAAGGTAAATCAAGAGGCAACGCCAGTACATTTGCTAAAGGAGGTCACAAAAAAGGATTTTTAGCTAGAGTTTTTAAAGGAAATAAAAGCAATGGTCCTTGGGTTTATAGAAAAACAAATCCCGGAGTTAAACAAAAAAGAGAGCAACCTAAACTGTTTACACGTAACCGTACTAAAGGTAAACGATTTACAGATGGAATTATAGCTCAACAAAACAAAAGACGGTCTGCTACTCGTGTAAGAGGTAATTCCAGTTTTAGTAAGAGAAAACATTAAAATAGTTTTTAAAACTTTTTAATCAATCCTGTCTATTAAGATGGGATTTTTTATTTTTACACTTTATTCAAACTTATGAACGTATTAATATTAGGATCGGGAGGCAGAGAACATGCTTTTGCTTGGAAATTAGCTCAAAGCAAACAATTAGAAAACTTATATATAGCACCGGGAAATGCCGGAACAGCTCAGTGCGGAACAAATGTAAATATTTCAGCAACTGATTTTGATGCGATTAAAAACTTGGTTTGGGAAAAAAGTATTGATATGGTGCTGGTTGGTCCTGAAGATCCTTTAGTAAAAGGCGTACATGATTATTTTTTAGCAGATGAAGTTTTAAAAGAAATTCCGGTAATTGGCCCTAAAAAAGATGGCGCACAATTAGAAGGTAGTAAGGACTTCAGTAAACAATTTATGTTTAAGCATGGCGTACCAACTGCTAAATATAAAAGTTTTACAAAAGATAATATTACAGAAGGAGCTTCTTTTATAGATACTTTAAATCCACCATACGTATTAAAAGCAGATGGATTAGCAGCTGGAAAAGGTGTATTGATTATTGACGATGCTACTGAAGCGAAGCGTGAGTTACAAAACATGATTTTGAATGCCAAGTTTGGAAATGCCGGAAATACGGTAGTGATAGAAGAATTTTTAAAGGGTATTGAATTATCGGTTTTTGTTTTAACGGATGGCAAGTCTTATAAGATTTTACCGGCAGCAAAAGATTATAAGCGTATTGGAGTAGGAGATGTTGGATTAAATACAGGAGGAATGGGAGCAGTAAGTCCTGTGCCATTTGCAGATGAAGCTTTTATTAAAAAAGTGGAAGATAAAATTGTAAAACCAACGATTAATGGGTTAGTAAAAGATGGTATTGATTACCGTGGATTTATTTTTATTGGCCTAATGAACTGTGATGGTGAACCAAGTGTAATTGAATATAATTGCCGTATGGGAGATCCGGAAACAGAGGTTGTGATACCTCGTATTGAATCTGATTTATTGGACTTATTACAAGGCGTTGCTACCCAAACCCTACACGAAAAACAATTTAGTGTAACAAAAGATATTGCAACAACAGTTGTATTAGTGAGTGGTGGTTATCCCGAAGATTATGAAAAAAATAAAGTAGTAACAGGGTTACAGTATTCAAAAGACAGTCATATATTTCACTCAGGCACTGCTTTAAAAAACAATGAAGTAGTTACTAATGGCGGACGTGTATTTGCGATTACATCATTTGGTAAAAGTATTGAAGAAGCAATTACTAAAAGCTTTGTAACTGCGGAAACCGTTAGTTATGATGGAAAATATTATCGTAACGATATTGGAAAAGATTTGATGAATTGGAAAGGATAATTACTTTTTATCTTTCTCCTCATCTTTCTTTTTCTTCTTCTTAAAATAGCCTCTTAGTAAAACATTTTTACTAGCAGCATTCATGTTTTGTTTAAAGCCGCCTGCACCTTGTTTAATATTAACAACTGCCTGATCCACTTCGTTAGCCATGGCAGTGTCCATTAGTAATTTGCCAATGGTTCCTTTTCCTTCTCTTATATTAGTCATCACAATGGCTAAGTCACTGGTAATAGTTGCTGCATTATCGCCTGTTACTTTTAGTTTTATTAAAATATCGTCCATTGTTATAGGTTGTTCGGTAGCAATCACATCGTTATCGGCTAAGGGTTTCTGCCCGTATGTGCCAGGGGTAATTATTACAATTTTATTCCCCATTAAACCATCCGATCCAATAATTGCTTTGGCATTTTTTTTCATAAACTTTCTTGCATCATTATCAATTAGCATATCCACTTTTACAGTAGTATCAGTTAATTGTTCAACATCATCAACAATCCCAACGTTAATTCCAGAAAACCGAATATTATTTCCAATTTGTAATCCACTTATGTTTTTAAATATCCCACTTACATGGAATGTATTACTAAATAATTGTTGCCTTTCGCCTATTAAATAAATACATACTATTAGTAACGCAAAACCTGCTGAAACAAATATTCCTAATCTTATTTTATTACCCGTTGCTTTTTTCATGACCTGCTTTTTATGTTAAAAAATGAGCGTACAAATTCATCTTTTGATTGTGATAATTCTTCGTATGTCCCTTCGGCAATAGAAGTACCGTCTTTAATCATGATAATTCTATTAGCGGCTATTCTTGCACATTCTATATCATGTGTAATAATAATAGAAGCCGTATTGTATTTTTTTTGAATGTCTAAAATAAGTTCACTAATTTCTTGTGATGTAATAGGATCAAGACCGGTTGTGGGTTCGTCATATAAAATAATTTCTGGTTTTAAAATTAAGGTGCGAGCTAAGCCAACGCGTTTTCTCATTCCGCCAGAAAGTTCCGAAGGCATTTTATCTATAGCTTCTTCTAGTCCTACATTGGTTAATGCTTCTAAAACAAGTTCATCAATTTCTTGTTGAGGTTTTGATTTCAAATCTCGTAGCGGAAATTCTAAATTTTCCCTCACTGTCATCGAATCATATAAGGCAGCGCTTTGAAACAAAAACCCAATTTTTTTTCTTAACACATTTAATTCATCATTATTTAATTCGGAAACATCAGAATCTAATAATACTACTTTACCATCGTCCGGTTCTATTAATCCAACCAAACATTTAATTAATACTGATTTTCCACTTCCTGATTTGCCAAACACAGCTAAGTTTTCGCCTTGCTTGATTTTAAAACTAATGTCCTTTAAAACATCATTATCGCCAAACGATTTTTTTAAATGAGATATATCTGCTACAATGATTTCTTCCATAACATTAACTAAATAAACTTGTTACTTGAACAGCGATCATGTCTAAAATAAAAATCATTAATGATGCGTATACTACCGAAGTGTTAGCAGCTTCAGCAACTCCCTCTGTTCCTTTACTGGAGTTATAACCTTTATAGCATCCTAATAATGCTACTACAAAACCAAAAAAAAATGTTTTAATTACCGCGGGAAAAACATCTGTAAAAACAAGCTTATCAAATATTTTTATAAAAAATAAATCAAAGCTAACATCGCCTTTTAAATTCACTCCAATATATGCGCCATATAAAGAAATTACATCGCTAAGAATAACCAGTATTGGTAACATTAATGTAGCAGACAAAATTCGAGTAACTACTAAATACTTGAATGGATTGATTCCTGAAACTTCCATAGCATCAATTTGCTCTGTTACTTTCATAGATGCTAATTCTGCGCCAATACCCGAGCCTACTTTTCCTGCAAATATTAAAGCAGTAACTACCGGACCAATCTCTCGAATAATGGATACTGCTACCATGGCCGGCAACCACGACTCTGCTCCAAATTGCGCTAACGTTGGTCTGGATTGTATCGTTAACACAAGTCCCATAATAAAGCCAGTAATGGCAATCAGTGGTAATGATTTATAACCTATTAAATAAGATTGTTTAAAAAACTCATTAAACTCATAAGGAGGTTTAATAAGTTCTTTAAAAAACCGGACAGTAAAACGAGTTAAAAGAGTAACCTCTTCAAAAAATCCCTTTAGTGATTTACCATAAGAATTTTCTGAAGATGTAGTTACTTTTTTTGAATCCATTTTGTTAGATATTTTTGAATTGGCTAACATTTCAAATTTGGTATTTGTGAAAATGCTGGTTTTAAAAAATAGTTATGGTTGTTAAAACATTAGGCATACTTTTCCTCGTTTTGCTTTTTTAAATTGGATTAATAAGAAGTTTTTAATTCAACCCTTCTGTTTTTAGCTTTGCCGGCCGCTTTTTTATTATCAGCTACTGGTTTGGTTTCACCGTATCCAATTGCAGTTAAACGAGTAGCTGGAATTCCTTTAGAAATTAAGTAATCTCTAACGGATTCAGTTCTTTGTTGAGAAAGAGTCATGTTGTATGCATCATCTCCAACGTTATCGGTATGGCCTTCAATGGTTAAGTTAACTGCTTCGTTGCGTTTCAAAATTTCAGAAAGATCATCTAATTGTGAGTTCGAAATCAATTTTAATTTAGCACTACCTGTTTCAAAATAAATTTTACTGGCAATAACTGTGATTCTTTGAATATCAACTTTAGGAATTTCCGGACATCCTTTGTTTTCAATTGTACCTTTTACATTCGGGCAACGATCTGTTAAGTCAGATACACCGTCACTATCCGTATCGGGACAACCTTTGAATGCTAAAACACCAGCAGCATCAGGACACAAATCTTCTTCGTTTACTAATCCGTCTTTATCATTATCTAATGGACAACCTGTTTCATCAACTTTATAGCCCGTTTTTGTGCCCGCACATTTGTCATCAATATCAGCTATTCCATCTGCATCTGAATCAGGACAGCCTTTTAACACAAGTGTTCCAAAAATATCAGGACAACGATCTTCTTTATCAGTAATGCCATCCATATCTTTATCAGGACAACCCTTTAATGATGCAATTCCTGCAACGTCAGCGCAATCGTCTTGGTAATCGTACACACCATCTGCATCTTTATCTAAAGGACAGCCTTTTGTATCTACAGATACACCAGTTGGTGTATTAGGGCATTTGTCGTTTTTATCAGCAATACCATCGTTATCTGAATCTTTCTTTTTACCTAGGTTAAAAGTTAAACCAGCAGTATGAAATAAATAGCCATCATTGTATCCACCACCTACTGCAAAGTCAATATCATCAGCTGTTGTATACATAAATGATTCTTGTAATTGTAAAGAGATAACTTCTGTTAAACGAATATTGAATCCTCCACCAAAAGATGGAAGCGCATAGTCATAACGTTCATCATTTACTGTTTGATAATCTTCATGCATAATAACTCCTGCACCTATATATAGGTATGGACGTATTACATATTTTGAACTCAATAAATTGTAACGTAATAATAGATTAGCTGTATTCATGCGAATTAAAAAACGATTTTTATCTCCGCTTGGAGTCCATGCTGTTTTTGCTTCAATATTTCCTAATTCGCCTCGTGTTAAAAATATTGAAGCGTCGAAATGCTTTCCTAAATATCTGGAAACGGATAAACTTGCAAATCCATAAGAAGCTTGGGTTGTAGAATAGAATTCCTGGCCGCGATCCCCATTATATTGTGTTAATCCACCATGAAAGCCTATATTCCATTTTTTATCTTCTGTTTGAGAAAATGCTGCAAAAGTAAATAAATAAGATGCGCATATTAGTATTATTTTTTTCATTGTGTTTTTTAATTATTGTATAAATGATTCTTTCTTATTCCTATTATATCTCTTTATAAATGTATTTTTTAGATAGTTTTTTTGAATACATTACTAATCGATTTATAATAGTGCAAATATTCGTTTAGTTTTGCTCATATACATTACACAACCTTTTTAATAAGTTATACTATTCACATATACATTTAATTTGTAAGCAGAATTTATAGACTAGATATATTTCCTGAGCCGTAAACAGAACCACATAATCACAGTGATTGAATGTGAATAATTGCCACTTTTTTATTTATCACAGTCAACTATTAGTTATAATAGTATTTTAAACTGGCTTTTTTCCTTGTATTATCCTTAGTATAACCGAAATGATTGCTATTACTAATAAAATATGAATAATACTTCCTGCGTTATATCCGATAAAGCCTATAGCCCAACCAATAATTAATATAACGGCGATTACATACAATAAATTTCCCATGATTTCTTATTTAATAATGAATGTTAATTGATTTAAAAATGAAGTGCTAAACCAAAGGTTGATATACCTGTTGAAAGATCTAAAAATAGGCCAGCTTTTTGCGTTATATGATATTCTGCTCCTATATGAGCATCTAAATATAACGGACTGGTAGTTTGCATAACTCTTCTGTCGCCATAGTACCCATTCTCCCATACAGAGTTTCTGAATGCAAAGCCTAAAGAACCAGCAGCATAAAAATCCCATTTTGAATTGGCATGAAACAACTGATCAAAATAGTATGTTCCTTTTACGCCAACCGGCACAACTACTGTTCGATAATAATAATAGCGATTCGGAGTGTTTTTATCACCCCAATAGTAATTTCGTTGGTAAGAAAAAGTTCCGATAAATGGAGCTAACGTAAAATTTTTAAATACATCAAATTCGAAGTTTATACTTCCTGCAGGAAATGCTCGGCCAACATAACCAAAATAACCAATACCTGCGCCTATGTTAAGTGTCTTGCCGTATTTTTCAGGCGTTCCTGTTTCCTGAGCCGTTAATATAGTTACTGATAGCATAAGAATTACCATTGAGGTAAATAGAGTCGTTTTCATAATTTTATTTTTAAAGGTTTATAATTAAGTTGTAATAATGATTTATTTGCTATAAAATCTATATCCTATAGTGCCTTGGTACCAAACATTTTTATAACGAGGAGTACTAGAGGTTCCATCTCCGTTATTGTTTTGTATATCCCATCCCGCTCTTACTCCCAGCACAATATGTTTTAAATTAATATCTATGCCTCCGGTGAAACAAAAAGTGTTTTTTCTGATATTGTCATTTTCAAATTCTTTTTCTTGTTCGATACTTGTTGTAGCATTTGCAAATACATCTGTTTGACGCACTAAAAAAGAATATTGAGGGCCGGCAACAATAGAAATAAATTCACTCGGTTTAAATAAAAATAACACAGGAACGTCAAGATAATCGGTAGTACGAGTAAATTTATAATTGCTTCCAAGTATTTTACCTTTTCCTTTAAACCCTTTTTGAGATAATAATACTTCGGGTTGAATACCTAAATATTTTCCAATTGGAATAGCTAAGGCTACACCGGCCGCTAATCCAAATTTTGAATCAGCTTGGAATTCTTCTCCTTGAGAATCATACACATTTGAATAATTTAATCCTGCTTTTAAACCAAATGTCACTTTATTACGAAAATCGGTTACGTTGTTGTCTTGCCCATAACTATTAAGTGTTATGCTTACCATGGCAGCTGCTATTAATATTAATTTGTTCATGATTTCTATTTTTAGTTGTTTATGCTTATTTACGATGTAAAGGTACCGGACATTAAGTCGGCTTAAATAGATATTCGGTAAGAGCCGATTTTGAATAGCCGAAAAGATATTAAATGTGTCTAGTAATAGTAAATGCTCTGTTTCATTATGAAACAGAGCATTTAATTATGATTAAAATAAGGATTAATAAAGGCGCGTGTTTTTATCCCGAATTTTTTTAAATTTTTTTCGTGGCGACTCGTTGTTTAATTCATTTATTCTTTCATAAGCCTTTTGTAAAGAGTTCGGAATATCACCCTTATAATCTATTTTATAGAACGAAAACCCATTAAATGGAATATTATTAATAGTATTATTTATTTTAACTCGATTTTTAACACCATCTTCTTTAAAATAACTATTAAATAATTTTTTACGACTTGAGTTTAATTCATTTAATTTATGATTAATAAAATTTTCTCCTAGTAAATTCAAGCATTTATCCTGTACAGTATATGCCAGTTTACTTCCCACTTTGGAGTTTAAGTAATGTATAAATAATGAGTCTTTATTCGATGTTTTATTTATAATTACGGAATCTTCCTCGTTAAGAGAGTTTGCAAAACGACCTTCTTTCATTAAAAAATAATTCTTCTTTGCTTCAAAAAATAAAATATATTCTTTTTCTTTTTCGGTATAAGGCATTGGATAAACCGATATTGACAGATTAGGATCTTTTTTTAGTAGATCAACTATTTTTTCTATAAAATTTATTTGGCTAGAAGATAATTCACTGCTATGCATCTCCCATTTTACAAACATAGATTCCTCTATTTCAGACTCGACATTTTTAACCTGTGTTCTATAAGAAGCAGTAGCTGGTTTTACAAAAATATTTTCTAGCGCATCAAAAATAATATCTTTAAAGGCAAAATTAGGTTTGTTTAAATTTCCGGTAATAGGTATTTCATAATCAATAACATTGCCTCTTTCTCTTGCAAAAAACATAATTAATCTAACCGGAATCCAATTATTATTATTGTTTTTTATCCGCTTATTTACCCTTGGATCGATAATTAATAAATGATTATTACTTTGTATGATTCCGTTTTTTACGTGCCAAGTTCCGTTTAATTCAATCGAACCCCTGTCTAATGGGAAAGAAGTGTATTTAATTAAATATGGATTAAATATGCTTACAGGTATTTTTGAAAAATTATACTCTAAATCAAAGTCGGAACTATCTTTAGGATTGATACTAAGATTAACGAAGGCTTTACCAAAAGGTTTTAACCCGGAATTAAATTTTAATTTTACCCTATTATTATTCTTGTCAATAGAATCTGCTGTTATGTTAATAGGAGATGCACTGATTGAAAATTTTTCGTTTAGTGTATAATCATTATACATAAAATCGCCTTTATATATTGCTAAACGGTTTACTTTATAATTACTCTTAAAAAAGTTTTTTGCTAAGGTTTTTATGTAATCCCCAATTGCTAATATTAAATTGAATTCTTCTGGATTTCCTTGAGCTCCCGCCACCACCGTGCCTTTTTTTCCAAACATCATTTGTACATTATCCAAATAGTCATATTTTTCATATTTAAAGTAAGGATGATCTAATGATATAGAATCAAGTAGATATTTTTTGTTTTTTGGATTTAAAGCTTTTATCTGTAACGTAAATTTATCGAATGATGCAAAATCTTTTGTAGGAGTTTCTCCAAAATGAAAATCATTAATAATAACTATTCCTTTGGCATTAATATTTTGAGCGTCTTTAAAATTACCATTGGTTTTAATATCAGCGTCTAATATTGCTTTAAAACTGCCATAATTTGACATTTTTTTGAAATACTGCTCTAAAAATTTTAACTGTAATTTATTTATAACAGCATTTAATTTGTAATCTAAGTTTTTTAAATTTATTGTAATATTTCCATCTATGCCGCCGGGACCATTGCCTGATAATAATGATACTTTTGCATTAAGAGTGTCCATATTCCATTTTAATCCCGGACTTTCTATATTTAATTTTATAACAGATAAATTAACAGGAGTTGTATTTTCACGATAATAAATAATCCCATCATTTATTTTCATGTTAAGCATATTGAAATGCAGAGGTGCTTTTTTTACTGATTTTTTTTTGGAAGTAAACTTTTTTATAAGGTCATCAAAATTTAGAGTCTTATTAGTTTGGCTAATTATTATTTTTGGTGAATATAAGGTTATGTGACTTATTTCTATAGTTTTAGAAAATAGTTTAAACATATTGAGTTGTGCGCTTAAACCTTTTGTAGAAATAAAAACACTGTCACTTTTAAATTCATTTACCTTTAAATTTTTCATATAAACATAACCGGTAAAAGGATTTACGTAAGCGTAATCCATTACAATTTCTCTACCGGTATAGGTTACATCATATTTTTCGACAAGGTATTTGGCAATTGGAGAAACAAAAATGATGATAAGAGTAATGACAATTGTAATAGTTATTGTAATGGTTAGTATTGTTTTTTTGAGTTTGGTGTCAAATAGATTCATTTATTACTTTTTAGGTACATAACACATTCGTAGTTATGTTTTTTATTTGTTAGGTTCGTTTATACGTAGATTACTTAATAAGCTTAGCTTATTATAGTGTTCGATTGAAAATAAAAAATAATTATTTTCTCTAGGAGGTAAATAGATAGATCTATTTACTCGATTTTTTTTTAGGATTGTCAGTGCATTTTTATGTATTTACTATCATGCAATTTTTTTGATAGTAATGCACTAATAATTTGTATTAGCTAAATGTACGTATTATTATTTAGTAATCACGCTTGTTTTGTTAAAAGGCTAATTACAGGGTGAAATGCTTAATCTTTTTTAATATAACATACTTGCATTGGATAAACAGGTATTTAGTCTAGTAGGATTCTCTATCAATCTGTTTAAACGATTATAAAATAAAAGCACTGAATACAAAATCAGTGCTTTTTTGCGAATTTATTTTTTCTTCCCTTTTCCATTTCCTCCTCCGTGAGAACCTCCGCCGCTTTGTTGCTTCTTGTTACCTTGGTTCATTTGTTTATTCGGTTTATTATGCAAATTCTTTTGTGGACTTGAGTTTCCCTTACCTGGCTTTTGTCCGATTGTTTTTTGAGGTCTGCCACGGTAGCCCTTTGCGTATTTTTGTTTATGATTTTTATAATAAATATAGGGAGTATTTCCCCGGTAATTCGTTATTACTACTTTATAGCCGTTATATAAATCATAATTTCTGTAAACTCCTGGTAAATAAGAATTATGTATCCATCCTCCATTTCCGGAATAAATAAACATAGACGTTTGAATGTCGAAATAAGCTTCTACATCCGGTAAATAATAGTATCGTTCTGTTGTATATCCTACTGGTCCCCAAGGTGGAGGAGAACCTATATTTACATTTACAGATATTTGTGCTTTTATACTTTGAGAAAGTAAAAATAATATTCCAATAGTGATTGTTTTTAATTGTTTCATTTCTTTATATGTTAATCGTTGTTCTTGATTTATATAAAGATATTGCGATTTAGAACTGTTTATTTGACTATTCGGTAGAACCCGATTTTGAATAGCCAAACGGGTATAATGTTATTTTTAGATTGCTTTAAAACAACAAAGGCCTTACTTACTAATGAAATAAGGCTTTATAGGCTAAATATTAAAATAGATGGTTTGATTAAAAAGGATGTTCTATTTCATACTTTTTTAATAAAGAGATTAACGAATTATAATAATTATTTAAAGCCTCTAGATTTAATTTCGGATCATTTTCATTAGGTATGGTGACTGGCATTTCTTCCAAAAAAATCATTAATTCGGGATGTTTTTCTCTTATTAATGTCGTAATTGAAATAATTTTTTCTATCAATATTGTTTCTGTTTTCATATGATGGTACGTAAGAGTTTTGTAGCCTTAATGTTTTATTTCAGTTCGTTTAATGCCTTTTGGCATACTACTTTTACTTCTACAAACAATTTTTTTATAATATCAATGCCGGTTTTTTCAGAAGCTAATTTTTCAATATCCAATAGATCTTTACCTATTAGCACATCAATTCCTACAAAAGGTATTGTGGATTTCATGTGATGTGAGATCGCCTTTATTTGCTCAAAATTAGTTTCTTGTATAGCTAGTTCCAGAGTCTTTAATTCTTCCGGATTTTCAGTTAAAAAAATAGAGATCATTTCTTTTATAAAATCTGTATCTCCTTTTGCCAGTTCAGTAAGATAGTCAAGGTTTGTTACTTTATCAGAAGATGCCATAATTTCTAGTTTTAATGATTATAAATCAATATTCAGATATTTGGTAATTAAATTGCGTAAATCATTTTCTTTGATAGGCTTTGATATATAATCAGTCATACCAAAGCTTAAACATTTTTCTTTCTCTCCTGGTAAAGCATGTGCAGTCATAGCAATAATGGGTAAGGTTAATTTGAGTTGTGTTCTTATAAACTCAGTTGCTTCATAACCATTCATTTCCGGCATTTGAATGTCCATTAAAACAATATTGTACGAATGAGTTTTTAATTTCTCTACGGCCAATTTTCCATTACTGCATATGTCAAAATCGAAGCCCCAGTCTTTTAACATAAAACCTGCTAATTTTTGATTCATTAGATTGTCTTCAACCACCAACACTTTTGTATTTGTCTTGAGAACGATTTGTTTATTTTTATCAATATTGTCAGATTTTTTTTTCTCTTCAATTTCTTCTGCTATTTTGTAAGGGATATTAAATGAAAATACGGAGCCTTGATTCTTAACGCTCTCAACATTAATATTACCTGATTGTAATTCAACTAATTTTTTAGCGATAGACAAACCTAAGCCTGTTCCTCCAAATATTCTTGATGTGTCAGACTTTGCTTGAGTAAAACGGTCAAAAATTTCAGAAATCTTTTCTTCAGAAATACCAATTCCGGTATCTTTTACATTAAATTGAATTGTGACATTTTTTTCATCTGAATCCATAATTCTAACAATCAAATCAACAGAGCCTTGATGTGTAAATTTTAAAGCATTACCAATCAAATTAATTAATATTTGAGTTAAGCGGGTTGGATCTCCTAAAACAAGTTGAGGCAAATCGCTAATAATTTTTAATTCAAGATGTACTTGTTTCTCTCTGGCTAATCCTAAAAACATTGTAATCACTGATTCTAAAAGACCAGACGGGTTAAAGGGTATTTTTTCAATTTTTACCATACCAGCCTCAATCTTTGAAAAATCTAAAATATCATTTACAATGGCAAGTAAATTTTCGCCCGAACTTTGAACCGCATTGGCATATTCCCTTTGTTCATCATTTAACGGAGTTTTATTTAAACGTTGGTTAAATCCTATTATAGCATTTAAAGGAGTTCTGATTTCATGGCTCATATTTGCCATAAATTGTTCTTTAATTGTAGCAGCTTCTTCCGCTTTTTTTTGTGTAATGATTAATTCTTTTTCAAGTCTTTCTCGTTTATTGATATCTCTGAATAGAATCCAAACACAAAGTACTGCCAGTAAAAAAGCAAATACATAAGCTGATGCATCCATTTGTTTTACTAAAGCACTGTCTTTTTGATTTCTTGATAGTATTTCTTTGTACTTAAATTCTTCAATAGTATGTATTCTGTCAAATTCTTTCAGAATAGTTGTCATGAGAGTTTTACCTTTTCCAAACTTAATGAGGTCAATAGATTTTTGAGGATTAATCTGATACTGGAACATTACTTCATCTGTATATTGTATTTCCTCATTAAGTAAATCTACCAATTTATCAATAGCTACAATTTGTTCGGCATTGGGAGACAGTTTTTTTAGATCGCTGAATTTCTGAACAATGTTTGTTAAGTACTTGTCGTTATGTTCTAAAAGACTGTCATTTCCGGTAAGAACGTATCCTTTTACCTTACTTTCAAAAAAACAAACAGATGATTTGATGGATTCTATTTCCGTAGATAATTTTGTACTTGTCAGCAATTCCTTTTGAGAAGCAATAACATTGCTAATGCTACTGTTGAGTCCATACTGAACGCCAATCAATACAATTAATATAAAGGTGAAACCTATAGTTATTTTTAGCTTGATGCCTATATCCCAAATTTTTTTCATTGCCTCCTCTACGTATAAACTCTTTTAAATTTAATTTTTTATTTTAGAAGTTATCGTCACTGTTAATAATTACTTTTAAGAGTGACGATAATTAAATTATCTTACGACATACTATGTAATACGGTAAATACAACAATAGCCATTGTGAGGAACGTAAGTAAAAATATGGCTACAAATTTTGATACGCCAAATTCTCTTACAATAATTCTAACGGGTTCGCTAATGACATGGTATACAAGTTTTGTGATTTTTTTCCATGAACTTGGCCCTTTTACTACATAATCAGTTGCACCAGCTCGGAAAGATTGTATAGCAAGAGAAATATCTTCATTGCTAGTTAGCATAATTACCTCCGTTTTAGGATTAATTTCTTTAATTTCCTTTAACACTTCCAGGCCATTTTTCCCATTTAAAAAATGATCAAGAATTACGATATGCGTGTTTTTGTCAATTTTCTCTAAACAACTTTCTCCGTCATAAAAAGTACTGATATTCACATCAAGTCCAAATCTGTTTTGTAGATATTGTTTAAGCGCAACAACCATTGATTTGTTATCATCTACAATAAATAGGTTTAATTTTTGCGTTTCCATTTGATCCTCCTTTTTTAACTGGTTAAACTTAAATAGATTGTTTTAACACAAAGTTAAATCGGATGAATGCCTAGTTTTAAATAATTCGGTAAAATGGCTAATAAAGTAGTTAATCGCCAAAAAAAAGTAGGTGGAAATAATTTATTTAGTGGGAAGTGAAATTAAATAAGATTAATTTTTTTTAGTAATTCTTTTTTATACTGCTCTCCAATGGGGATAGGATGTTTTCCTATAAATGCCGTGCCTTCCTCCACTTTATCAATATGATCTAAGGCTATTAAATAAGATCGATGTAAGCGATAAAATTTTTCTGCTGATAATTTTTCTTCCATTCCTTTTAAAGTAATGTGAACGGTATAGCGATTGTCAGGAGTGTATATATTAATGTAATCTCCCAACGCTTGAATATATATGATTTCGTTTATTTTTATTTTAGTAAGCACGGAGTTTGAACGAACAAAAATATAATCTTTATCCTTGTCATTTAATTCAACTTTTTGGTTTTTAATCTCAAATAGTTCTTTTGCTTTAGAAACTGCTAACATAAATCGTGATAAGTTAACAGGTTTAATAATATAGTCGGCTACATTTAATTCAAAAGCTTCAACAGCATAATCTGTTTTTGATGTTATTAAAATAATAATTGGACGTTTCTCTAAATTTTTTACTAATTCAATGCCAGTCATTTCAGGCATTTCTATATCTAAAAACACCAAGTCTATATCTTCTTTTAATAAAAAATTATAGGCATCTACCGGACTCGCACACTCTTCCTTTAGGGTTAAATAAGGAACTTGTTCAATAAGCTTTTTAAGAGCCGTACGTGCCATTTTATTATCGTCAACTATTATACAATTCATACTTACATTATTTGATAATTATAGCAAAGAGAATTTGATTTGATTAAGTTACGAAATTAGATAATAATATTTAAACCAAATGATTTATTTTCCTTTAACAATTGCTATTTAAATATGGGTAAAAATTTAATTAATGATAGTCATAAGAATTATTCCTCCTCATAATAAATTTTGTTTAAAAAAGGATTTCTTTCTAAATATTTAACAGTTATTGGATCTCCTATTCTATATTTTTCATCGTCTGTAAATCCAGGTAAAGAGTAGAAGCTAGAATCTTTTACATTAAATGAGACAATAAAATGATATTGTATTTTTCCGGATGAGCGAGATCCGGCTCTTTGTAAGTAAGTATAATTTACTTTGCCTATAATTGTTTTACCATAATTATCAATTTGGTAATAGACAACCCCCTTTTCTATAAAAGTTGATAGTAAAAGGCCGAAAAAACCAAATGCAATAAATAAAATACTGACACCAATAGCTTTATTTTTATTAGCAGTTTTTGCTATGTAAAATAACCCTACGCTTGCAGGAATAACTACAACAATTAGTAAAAATTCTAAAAATTTATATTCGTGATGGTGGCCATAAATATATTTTTCAGGGATAATAATAAATCGGATGATACAAACTAACAAAAGATAGATGAGCGCACTTAAAAATATTTTTTTCATCAGCTAAAAACTATCTTGCATTAAACAACCAACCGCTTGGATCCATTGTTTTTTGCCCCTTCCAAATTTGAAGATTCATACTGGTTTTACCATCTTCATCAAGAATAGTACCTATAGCTTGTTTAATACTTACTTTTTCACCTTGTTTTACAAACACATCACCAATATTGCTATAAACGCTCAAATACTCTCCATGACGTATGATTATTAATTTACCGCCTGTTGGGGATATAGCAATACTGGTTACCTCTCCTTCAAAAATAGAACGAGCTTGTGTGCCTTTATTTGCACATATTTCTACTCCATTGTTATTCATCATAAATCCTTTAATGGCAGGATGCTCATATTCGCCATAAGGTTGACAGATAACGCCTTTTGTTACAGGCCATGGTAATTTACCTCTGCTGCTCGAAAAGTCTGCGCCTACGGCTTCTGCTTCCTCTGTTAATTCGGGCGCAGTAACTTTTGCCTCAGGAGCTTTTGTATCTGTTTTTGTTTTATTTGTTTTTGTTTTGTTGGATTTATTTTTTTCGGCTTTTGCCACTTTTGCGGCAGCTATTTTAGCAGATTCTTCAACTTTGCGTTTTATCTCTGCTTCAATTAAACGTTTAATAGCAATTTGTAAGTTTTCAGCATCACGTTTTTTCTTTTCTAATTCTGCTTTTAATTCTTTTTCCTGTTGCTGTAATTCACTCAACACAATTTCCTGTTGTTGCTTCTCGCCATCTAATTGTTGTTTTTCTTCTTTTTCATTACCTAGCAATACATTTTTTTCATGTCGTTGTTCTTCTAGTTCTTTTAGTTTATTGGTTAAAACCAATTGAGTAGCAACTATTTCATTGGCTTGTTTTTTTCGAAAGGCCGCATATTGCTGAAAATACTTTATACGCATATAAGCCTGATTAAAATCTCCGGCCGAAAACAAAAACATAATTTTAGTATAAGAATCCTGATTACGTTGTGCAAAGTAAATCATTTTAGCATACTCTGCTTTTAGTTTATCTAAGCTTGCTTTTAAAGCATTTACTTCGGTTACATTTTTTTTAATAGCCGAATTAATTTGTGCTAATTCCTGGTTAATAGTGCCTATTAATTCTTCACGAACTTTAATTTTTGTATTAATAACCACTATGGTATTAATCTGTGATTTTTTATTGGCTTTGGTTTGACTGAGTTGGGAGTTTAGTTGTTTGATATCATCATTCAACTTGTTTTTTTTGTTTTGTAAATCTTTTTGTGAAGGCTGTGATTTGGTTTGAGAAAAACAAGGATTTATTAGGCCAATAAAAAAGAGAATAGCATATAAATAGATGCTAAGGTTTTTCTTTTTTAATTGGAATTGGATCATAGTTTTTTGGTATGTTCAGCGTTAATTTTTGTGGCTCATTTATCTCTATGCGAACATAGTTAATTTTAAGCTCTATTTTCTTCTCTGCCTTTATCTCAATATTAACATTGTGTGGTGCAAAAACAGAGTCGGAAGCCAAAAACTTATCATATTGTGCGTGAAAACTTCTATTTGTGGATACATCTTCAAAATCATTATTTATTATTTTAAAATTTGAAGGGTTTAAACGCATGATTTGTAATGAACGTTTTAAAGAATCCTGACCACTCGTTATACGACGTAATTTTCGTTTTCGTTCTGTACTTAACAAATAATGGCATTTTTCTCTATCAATTACGGGTTTCATTTTGGCATCATCGTCATCAAAATCGGCACTATTTCCAATTAATGCTGCTTGTATCAAATCAAAATCCAAATCTGCGTTCAATAATTGATTGATATAATTAAAATCGCCTTTAAAGTATTGTTTTTTTACATAAACTACCATTTTAACGGTGTCTCTCGTAATTAATAATTTAGCAATGTCAATTAATCCTACAGCCTGAATGGAAATCCAAATAGCGCTGTCCTTTCTGGCTTTTACCCTAATGTCTAATTTATGATCTTCTCCATCAATATTAACTTCTACATCGGCTTTGGCATATAACCAATTATATTTTAATTCATTTTCTTTAAGATGCTTTGAAAGTGACTTTGCTGTTTTGAATGATAATCGACATTTTCCGGTAGTATCTTCTGTTTGAAGAGTTACGGGTTGTTGAATTTGTTTTTTTGTTTTACATGATAGCATGAAAAACAACATGATTAAAATGCAAACTGTAGCAATGGAAGTGTATTGTTTTTTAATCATTTAATTTTTTGTCAGCAATTTTTTTATCTAATAATTCGGAGCCGCTACCTGCGGTTTTAGCTTCCTGCCAATAGTTTAAAGCTTCTTCTTTCCTTCCTAATTTGTACAAAACATCTCCATAATGTTCAGAGATAGCACTTTTAGACCCCATTTTCACAGCTCTGCTCAACCATTCTTCAGCTTCTTTATATTTCCCTTGTTGATATAATATCCACCCATAAGTATCAATATATGAACGATTATTAGGCGCCAATTCATTACTTCGTTTAGAGTATCTTTCAGCTTTTTCAAGTTTTTCTTTTCGTAGTGATAAAAAGTACGAATAATTGTTTAAGATAAGCGCATTGTCAGGATCTACTTTTAATGCATCATCAAATGCTTTATCTGATTTGGCATAATTTTTTATAGAATTATAGGCATTCCCTAAATTCGAATAAAATTCAATCAGTAAAGGCTTATTGTCGTAAACAAATTCAATTCCGTCTTCTAAAGATCT
>JAEUTR010000653.1 GCA_016787365.1 Bacteroidia bacterium | reverse complement strand
TAAATAATGATTATAGGCTTAACCGGTGGTATAGGAAGTGGAAAAACAATTGTTTCTAAAATATTTGAAACAATGGGTTGTGCTATTTATAACTCCGATGACCGGGCCAAAGCCTTATACTTTAATCCCATTACCAAGCGTGCCATTATTGAATTATTAGGAAATGAGGCCTATCTGAATGCTAATGAAATTAACAAGAGTTATATTTCAACAAAAGTATTTTCTAACACGAACTTATTGCATCAGTTAAACGCTATTATTCATCCTGCCGTAAAAGAAGATTTCATTCAGTTTAAAAATAAACTTACTTCAGGAACCATTATTATTAAGGAATCTGCTTTGTTATTTGAAACAGGTATTTATAAAGATTTAGATTATTGTATTTTAGTAACTGCTCCTTTAGAACTAAAAATAGAACGAGCCTTGAAACGAAATTCAATTTCTAAAACAGATCTCGAAAAACGCATACAAGCTCAGTGGACTGATGAACAAAAAATACCATTAGCACATGCTGTTATTATTAATGATAATATAACCCCATTAATCCCACAGGTAACTTCAATTATTAAAAACCTAAAATCCAATGCATAAGCGTGATTATTTAGTAAAACAGTTTGAAGAATTTGGAAAAGTTATGGCTGTATTACTGGGATTGAAACGTGACGGTAAATATCCTGAATTAAGCAGTTTAATTGATGATTCTACTATTAAATATACTTCCATTGAAATTGATTTTGTTGAATCTTTAAAAGATAACGAACTAATCTTCATACTCACACAGGAAAAAAAATTAAGTGATGAGCAACTTAAAATGCTGGCTGATTTATTATTTGAAAAAGGAGAATATTACGCATCTTATAATTCAACACAAGAAGTACAAGCTAATTGTTATCAAAAAGCGTATCTCATATACTTGTTCTTAAAGGAAAACGCAACACTGAACTATTCGTTAGACATGCACTATAAATTAGAAATACTTACTAAAATGGGATTACAATCCCATTAAATTTTCCAAATGATGGGCTCCAATACCAAAATATGCTTTTGATTTTTTTATTTTTTCTAAAATTTCTTTTTTCTGTTCTTCTGTTTTTAGTTTCTTTTCGGCAACAATCATAACATTTTTAGGAGTATGTGCTTCTGATATAAACTGGAAAACTTTAGTAGAATAATTAAAATATTCAAGAATTAAAGCGCGTAGTCCGTCGGTTACCATTTCAGCCTGACGTTCTAAAAAGATACCATGTTTTAATAAAAAATCTAATTCGTTTTTTGTTTTATGTTTTTCAATTTCTCTGCGAATCTGTTTATGACAACAGGGTGCTACCACAATTAAATCGGCATTAGCGTTTATGCCTTTGTAAATAGCATCATCAGTAGCTGTATCACAAGCATGCAAAGCAATTAATACATTTGTAGCGGAAGCATCATAATCCATGATTGTGCCTTCCACAAACTGTAAATCATTAAAATGTGATTTCCGGGCAATCATATTACACAACTCTACTAAATCTTTTCGGTACTCAACGCCTGTTACTATAGTTTTTAATGACAATACCTGAGTTAAATAATCGTACAAGGCAAACGTTAAATAGCCTTTGCCAGCCCCCATATCCAACACATTCAACATATCCTGCTTTGGTAAATTTTTAATTAGCGGGCTCAGTAATTCTATATAATGATTAATTTGTTTGTACTTATCCTGTGCATTCGGAATAACATTTCCTTTATCATCCGTAATTTTTAATTGATGTAAATATGCTTTGCCCTGAGCTTCAATTAATCTGTGCTTTTGATTATTATGTTCTAAAGAAGGTAATTGAAGATGTGAAGCATTTACTTTTTTCAAAGTTGTTTTATCTTTATTGATATATTCAAAAATCGCGTCACCATCAATTGTAAATAAAGAAGCATGTGTAAAATCACCATCACTAATGAAATTATGAATCAAATCTACTCCCTCATTAATTGAAAAATTTTTAACAATATCTTTGGTTTGATACCTATATGTAAAACTGAATTTTTCTTCTTCTTTAATGCGCGTTTTTTTTATATAAATATTTTTTAAAGCGTCTATAGAACCTTTATAATTTGCCAAAGATAATTTTACAAACGTATTATCGATTAATGATTTTTTTAATAATGAGGTATATTGTTCTTGATGATTCATATAGAGATTAAACCGATATTGATAATAGAGCTCTAAGATACATTAATCGTTATTAAAAATAGAGTAATTTTTTGAGTCTGAATTTACCTTCCATTAAAAATAGTTTGTATATTCGTTAAAATCCGATATGTATAAACTTATTATTATATCCTTGTTTTTCTCTTTGTTTTGTAAAGCTCAACAGAACGAATTTGACAAGTACGGACCTTTCGGCTCGCAGGTATTTACCGATTTAAAAGTAGCCCTGGAAATAGAGAAGAATGTATATAAAATGGATTTAAGTTACAAAAAACTAGAGCCTAAATTATATGCCAAACTGGGAAAATTAAAGGATTTACAGGCTCTTAAATTAAGTGGTAACGAAATAAATTCATACCCTCCCGGATTTAGTGATTTATATAACCTACTTTATTTTGCAAGCTATAATAACAAGTTTTCATCCTTTCCTCCCGATTTAAAGAAATTAGGTAATTTGAATTATCTTGAATTTTTTGCCAGTAAAATAGATAGCATTCCCTCTGACATTGCGTATCTAAGCAGACTAAAAACACTCAAAATTTCATCTACAAATGATACATTAAAACTTCCAGCTACATTAAAGTACCTTAAAAATTTAAAAGATGTCACTATTGAAAATTGTATTTTGGATAGTTTTCCAAAAGAAGTATTTAAAATTCCGAATTTATATTATCTGAATCTGACAAATACTAATGTTTTTTATATTACAAAACATTTTGAACGTTTTATAAATTTAGAAGTATTGATTTTAGATGCTAATCAATTACAGAGCTTACCCTTTGATATTTATAAAGCAAAAAAACTACGGTTCTTATCCGTAAAAAATAATCATTTACAAAAGTTACCGGATACCATTTGTCAGTTAGAAAATCTTACTGTACTGGATGTAAAAGGTAACGGGTTTAGTAAAGAATATATTGAGGAACTGAAGGCATTGTTACCTGGTTGCGAAATTAGATTTTAATATGATATGTCACTTCGAGCGGAATTGAGAAGTGTTCTCAATTAATTCAATTTGTCTAGTTCTCGACTCCGCTCGAACTGACAAGTGTTTCAAATTAAATTTTATCTGAATTAAATTTTTTCATAAAACCTTCCATAAACCAAACAGGCGGTTGCATGGGTTTATTTTTTTCTTTATCAATAAAAACAAGTGTTACTGAACCTGTATTGAGTAGATCATTTTTTTGATTAAAACACTCGTAATGAAACGTAATTCTTACTCCCGGCATTTCCTTTACAGTTGTTACAATTCGAACCTCATCATCATACTTAGCCGGTTTTTTATAATTAACCGTTAAATTAATAACAGGCATTAACACACCGCTTTCCTCCATTTCACGGTAACTAAAACCTAAACTACGCATAGCTTCTACCCTACCCACTTCATAATATTGAGCATATACTCCATAGTACACAAAACCCATTTGATCTGTTTCTCCGTAACGTACTCTTAACGTTGTTTCTGTTTTAATCATACAATTAATATATTATATTTAAGACATCTAAATTTAGTCTTCTGTTTCATGAAATTCCTATTAAAAATACTCTTTTTTTCAGCACTCATTAGTTTATATGCCTGTTCAAAAAAAACAGCCATTACTACTATTTCCGAATCACATGTTATTATCAATTCACCTAAAATTGATAGTGCTGTTTATAAAACAATTTTGCCTTACAAAAAAACACATGACGAACAGATGTATGCTGTAATAGCAAAAAGCGAAGATGCTTTAGTAAAAGGAGATGTAGAAAGTACATTAGGGAACTTTTTTTGTGATGCTGTAATTTACGAAACCAAAAAACTATTAGGAAAAGACTCTATGCTATTAGATGTAGCTGTTTTTAATAAAGGAGGGTTACGCAATTCCTTACCTAAAGGCAATATAACCATTGGAAATATTTTTGAATTGATGCCATTTGATAACGAATTAGTAATGCTAAAACTAAGCGGCTCTCAGTTTAAAGACATGTGCTATAAAATAGTAGAAAAAGGAGGGATACCAATTGGAGGAATGCGATTAATTATGAAAGGATCGGAACCAACAAATATTACAGTAAATGGAAAAGCATTTGACGAAACGAAAGATTACTGGGTAGTTACATCAGATTATTTAGCCAATGGAGGAGATAGCTACAACTTTTTTAAAAATCCTAAAGAAAGAAAAGCTATGAATGTTCTTCTTAGAAATATAATTATCAATTACTGTGAAGATATTACCAAACTAGAACAAACCATAAAACCTAAACTAGATGGCAGAATTCAATTATCAAAATAGACGTGATTTTTTAAAATACTTTGTGGGCACATCTGCTGTGTTAGCAGGCTTTCCTTCATTATCAAAAGAGGTTTTGAAAAGTAAAGAATTATCCCATTTAACTATTTTATATACCAACGACGTTCATAGTCGTATTGAGCCGTTTCCTGACAATGATCCTAAATTTGCTAATCAAGGTGGTTTTGCAAGAAGATCGTCTGTTATTGA
>JAEUTR010000633.1 GCA_016787365.1 Bacteroidia bacterium | reverse complement strand
TAAATATGTAGAAATTATAAAAAATTCGAATTTAATAAATGTATACAATACTAATAATACTTTATATACTTCCTTTGCAATACCAACACCTTCTAATATTAGTCAAAGTGTAGGATATGTAAGTGATAATTTATTTGATACGGATCCCGGTATTGAATATTATATGACAACATATGAAGGGACGCCACCAGCCAATGTTGTAAATAATTTTAAAATCTATAACTCAGACGGTTCCGTTTTATTTCGGAGAGATTCGGCCTCATTATATCATAATAGTGGTAGTGGAAATGGCAGTTCTAATTTTGGCTTATTTAATTCTCATCCCATTTTTTTTGATGGCACTTCTACTAAAATGAGAATATTAAAACAAATTGCTGCCGGTAATAATTACAAACTTGAATTCTATAATTTACCGGGTTCTCTCACCTGTGCGGATTGTTCAAATGGTTTTGTTGAGTCTGTTTCTTCTGATGCGGATTATGGAAATGGCAATGGTTTTAAAATTTTTCCAAATCCGGCAAGTAATGAGATTAAATTAAAATATTCTTTAGGGAATAATATTACAGCAGCAAAAATAAAAATTGTGGATATTAATGGACAAGCAATGGAATCGTTTGATGTAACTTCAAGCTTTGATAGTATTTATATCTCGGACAAGTATTCAAATGGGCTGTATTTTTTTCAGATAATCATCAATGATAAAATAGTACATACTGAAAAAATAGTAATTCAAAAATAAAATATATGGATTGCTTCAGTTTTTTAATTAAAACTTTCCATTCTCGTTTTAAACGAGGTAATGGTTGTGTTTGGAGTATCTGATTCTACTTTGCCATCTTTTAAACGAACAATACGGTGTGCATGTAAAGCAATGTCTTCTTCGTGTGTTACTAAAATAATGGTATTACCGTTTTTATGAATATCCTCTAATAAACCCATAATTTCAACGGATGTTTTACTGTCTAAATTTCCGGTTGGTTCATCGGCCAAAATAATAGCGGGATTATTAACCAAAGCCCTGGCAATGGCTACGCGTTGACGTTGTCCGCCGGATAATTCGTTTGGGCGATGACTCATCCTATTTTCTAAACCAACCTGCTTTAATACTTTGGTTGCCATTTCTTCGCGTTTATTTTTTTCGATACCTGCGTAAACTAAAGGTAACATCACATTTTCTAAAGTGGTGGAACGAGGCAATAAATTAAAGGTTTGAAAGACGAATCCGATTTGTTTGTTTCTTACTTCGGCCAATTCATTATCACTCATTTTAGCAACAGCTAATTTATTAAGGATATATTCGCCCGAACTAGGAGAATCTAAACAACCTAGCATATTCATTAAAGTGGATTTACCACTTCCACTTGGTCCCATTAAAGCTACATATTCGTTTTTATAAATATTTAGCGTTACCCCACTTAAAGCATGAATTTCTTCAGTCCCGATTTTATATTCTTTTTTTATGTCTTTTAACTCAATAATGGGTTCCATGCAATAAAGGTAAATAATTTCAGGTTCCGTTTATGTGAATTATATCATTGGTTGTTATTACATATTAACGGAAGCTAATAAAGATTAAAATAAAAAGGCTCTCCTTTAAAAAGAGAGCCTTTAGTTAAGTTTTAGTGTAGTGGTTAAAACTTAATAATCTTATGAGAGCTTTTCATGTTGCCTTGACTGATATATAAAATATAAGATCCCTGATGTATTTGCTCCATATTAATTTCTTTTTTTACAGGAGAAGCTACCTCAGAAGTTCCGGTAGTTTTTAATATTAATCTTCCTGTGATATCTACTAATTCAAATAAAACAGGAGTGGATGTTTCTGATATATATGAAATAGTTATATTTCCTTGTGTAGGGTTTGGAAAGACAGATAGATGATTGAAAGTTGTAAATTCCTCTATTCCTGTTGTTGCGCATGCTATGGTGCCTGTAATTTTACGGCCAACCCTGTTTGGTGAAACAGTATTTATCGAATCCATAAAACGGTTACCTTCATTACAATCACTCTTTAATTGATTGGCTAAAAAAGGTTCCACGTAGGTCATATATTTGGCAAATAATGTAGCATTACAGCCAGCGCCGCTGCAAGAAGCTTGTCCGATATTACAAGTATTGCTGGTTCCATTTCCAAAGTCACAATGTGTTACATTTTTTATGATAGCATGAAATTTGACAGAAGAACCCGTAGCGTTATAGTGATCATTTTGAACCAATGAATCCGCAACACTGTCTTTTTCACCGGAAATTACCAATGTAGGAACCGTTACCATAGAAGCAGAGGCGATAGAATTAGGTGTGTTGTTTGAAGTAGCAGCAGCAAAATTAAAGATACAGGTTGCTGTATTATTTGATGCGGCTGCCAGAAATGAACAACCTGCTCCCATACTATGACCGCCAATAGCTGCTTTTTGTAATACTTTTCCATTAAATGTAGCTAATGCAGAAGGAGTACTGGTTGAATTTAAAGCCATTCCCTGATTTACCAATGATCTCAGATCAAGTCCAAAATCAGCATGAACAGGCGTTGGAAAAATCCCACTTTCAGTACGAGGTAATAATACAATGTAGCCTAAAGCAGCTAAACGATTGTACACATTATCATAACTATCCCATGTCATGGCAAAACCATGTCCAAAAACAACAATTGGAAATTGCCCTGCTGCCACTGCTGTATTATTGCCGGCTGTAGTTGCAGGATAATAAATTTCTGTACCAATAGTCCTTCCGGTTCCTGTCATAGCAATTCCTCCTGAAATAGTATAACCTCCCGATCTACCAGCATCTTTAAAATTCACACTCATATGCCCTACCGGAAATGTTTGAGCTTGACCACTAAGGGTAATAAAAGCAGAAATAATAAATAATATTTTTTTCATGTTTATAAAGTGTTTGGTTAATGCTAAGTAACAGACATAAAATTATAAAATAAAATCTCTAAATTTTAAAAAACAAGATGAGCAATAGTGCGCTAAAACAAAAAATCCTGGTCATTTTAACCAGGATTTTCAGGGCTTTCTGTAATTTTTCTGAAAAAATTATTCAGTAATGATTACTAAATATTTTGAGTTCGACCAGAAATCTTCTGAGTTTAAAATTTCAATTTTCTCAACTGTTTTTTCACCAATTAATTTATATGAACTTGTGGGATGGCTTGTAATAATTTTTGCTTTTTTAGCCCCAATATTAATAGATGTTACTTGAGAAGCATCAATTTTTGTAAAATACTCTTTATTGAAATCATCTTTCAATTTTGTTGATTTCCCCATTCCAATAAATCCGCCTTCTTTGGTAATTACATTTTTTTCCTTTAATTCTTTAGATGTTCCAAAAGCGTAAAATGCTGTATTTAATTTTTCTGTTTTTGCAGAACTTTCAGCTTCCACATTTTCCAAATTCATTACAATATTGCTTAATTCGATATTCTTAGCTTCTAACTGTGATTTTAATTCTGAAATTTCACCATCTTTAGCATCAATTTGAGCTTGTAAAGTTGCAATCATTTGCTCTAAACCGGCAATTTTAGAATTGGCATTTTTTAATTTTTTTGTTAATGAACCAATACGTTTTTTGTTTTTTGCTAATAAATCATAAATAGCTTGAATGTCTTCTTTAATAGACTCCTCTTTGCTTTTAACGTCTCCGCTTTGAGAACTGGCAGTAACAATTTTTTCTTTCTCTTTAATCGCATTTAAGTTTTCCTGTATTTCATTAAATGAACTTACAAATTCTTGTAATGCAGCTTCTTTTTCAGACAACTGACCGTTTAACTCTCCATTTACTCCTGATAAACTATCAGCTAACGGATTAGCTTCTTTTTCAGAACCTCCACATGAAATTGTAAATAAACTTGATGCAGAAATAACTGCGGCTACTAAAAATAATTTTATTGTTTTCATCTTAAATTGTTTAATTTTTGGTTTGCAAATGTATGCATTAATCCCACAGTCTTGTTTAGGTAACCCTAAAATTTACATTTTTTAGTTTTTTAATCCAGTTAAACGAAATAAATTATAATTTCGCGTTATGTTTACAACCGACCAACTAAAAGACCTTCACGAACGACATATCGCTCTGAAGGGGTTTCTTTGACTATGATAAAAAAAGTCACGAGCTGAGAGAACTCGAAGAAAAAACTCTTGATCCAAATTTCTGGACAGATTCAAAAAAAGCGGAAGCCGTTTTAAAAGAAGTAAAATCACGTAAGTCGTGGGTATCTTCTTATGATAAACTCACCTCTGCTATTGAAGATTTAGATACCATGTATGAATTTTATAAAAGTGGGGATGCTACAGAGGCTGATGCTGAGGAGTTATATCAAGCTGCTTTAAAAATTTTGGATGATGTGGAGTTTAAAAATATGTTGAACTCACCAGATGATGCATTAAGTTGCGTATTACAAATTAATGCGGGCGCAGGCGGAACAGAAAGTTGCGATTGGGCTAGTATGCTCGAGCGTATGTATATGATGTGGGCCGAAAAACAGGGCTTTAAGTTATCAGAATTGGACAGGCAAGATGGCGATGTGGCGGGCATCAAATCTGTATCTATACAAATAGACGGGGAATATGCTTACGGAAATTTAAAGGGAGAAAATGGAGTGCATCGTTTAGTGCGTATTAGTCCGTTTGATAGTAATGCCAAGCGACATACGTCTTTTGCTTCGGTTTATGTGTATCCTGTTGTGGATGACACCATTGAAATTAATATTCACCCAAATGATATTGAAATGAGTACCTCGCGAAGCGGTGGTGCTGGTGGGCAAAACGTTAACAAAGTTGAGTCAAAAGTTCAGCTAACACATAAGCCAACAGGTATTGTGGTGGTTTGTCAGGTAGAGCGTTCTCAGTTAGGGAACCGTGAAAAAGCGATGCAAATGTTGCGTTCACAATTATATGAGTTAGAAATGCGTAAGCGCAACGAAGCTCGTGATGCAGTTGAAGATGGTAAGATGAAAATAGAGTGGGGGTCTCAAATTCGTAGTTATGTGTTACATCCTTATAAAATGGTAAATGATCACAGAACAGAATTAAAAATTACCGATGCCGAAAGCGTGTTGGATGGGAACATTGATGAGCTATTGAAAACCTTTTTAATGAGCCAAGGGAAGAGAAAATAGAAAAATAGAACGCAGATAGCGCTTATTTTTTATGATTAAATTAAGATGATTAACTAGTTATTTGAAAAGTCATACAAAATCATAACAATCTGTGTCATCAGCGTTCCATAAAAAATAAAATGAAAAAAGTACAAATATTATACAATCCTCGCTGCAGCAAATGCCGCGAAGCTTTAAGCTTTTTAGAAGGCGAAAATTGCGAAATTGAGATTAAAGAGTATCTTAAGGAAACTCTTACTAAAAAGGAATTAAAAGACATTTTAACCAAATTGGGATTAAAAGCTTTTGATATTGTCCGTCAAAAAGAAGCCCTTTTTATTAAGAATTTTAAGGGTAAAAAGTTTACAAACGACGAATGGATTCAGATTTTGCTAGAAAACCCCACTTTAATTGAGCGTCCCATCGTTATTGATGGCTATAAAGCCATTATTGGCAGGCCACCAGAGTTGGTTATTGATTTAGTTAACAGGAAGAAATAAATTGTGAATAAATCAGTCATTTTATTCGACTAAAATGCACTTTTTGGTTTGTAATTTTAACTTAAAACCCTACATTTGCACCCGAATTTAAAAAATACACATAACATGTCTAACCAAGTTGGTAAAATTGCTCAAGTTATTGGTCCCGTAGTGGACGTTAGTTTTGATTTAAATGGTGGGAAACTACCTAGTATTTTAGATGCATTGGAGATTGTTCGCGCAGGCGGAACTCCATTAATTCTTGAAGTACAAAAACATATAGGTGAAGATATGGTTCGTACCATCGCTATGGACAGTACTGACGGTTTGTGCCGTGGTATGGAAGTAAACATGACTGGTGCGGCTATTAAAATGCCAATTGGTGATAAAGTAAAAGGACGTTTATTTAACGTAGTTGGTGATGCTATTGATGGTATCAACACTATGAAGA
>JAEUTR010000569.1 GCA_016787365.1 Bacteroidia bacterium | reverse complement strand
GGAATAGCACTACTATCGGCAAAAGGTTCATCATAATAATATGGTAAATCAGAAATTAAATCAAGAGCCTCAGATTGAGTGCACATGTATTCATAATGCTCCGTACCTAAATATTCAGCAACATCCTTTGCATAAGGAGCTTCATTTAATCCTATGTCAGGAACAGCAATCGTAAATGTTTTAAGTTTTTCTGACTTATTATTATCTTGAAGTAATGCCGCTACACAAGCACTATCGTATCCTCCACTAAGAAATACCCCAACAGGAACATCTGATACCATTCGGTAATTAAACGCTGATTTTAAAATTGTTTCTGTTTGTAATTTTGCATCTTCAAAAGATATGTCAAGTTTAGGTTTATTATAAGAATCATATACATCCCAATACTTAGAAATACTAAATGTTGAATGTTGGATGTTAAATATTAAAATATGTCCCGGTTTTAATTTGTAGCAATCATTAAAAATACAATACGGGGTTGGCACATTACCAAATTGCATAAAAGCTGCTACTGCATCAATACTAATTTCTTTTTTAAATTGCGGGTGTTCATGAAAAGCCTTTAATTCAGATGAAAATAAAAACAACCCATCTTTCCAATAATAAAAAAATGGTTTTACTCCCGCTCTGTCTCTAACACAATATAACTCTTCCGATTTCGTGTCATAAACAACAAATGCAAACATGCCTATAAATTTCTCAATACATTTAATTCCCCATTGATCAAATGAATGAAGAATAACTTCGGTATCGGAATGCCCAACAAACTTATGATTCAAGCTGATTAATTCATTCTTAATTTCACCAAAATTATAAATTTCTCCATTAAAGGTAATCCATAAGTGTTCATATCTCATTGGCTGTTTACCTGTTTCTGTTAAATCAATAATAGACAACCTTCTGTGTCCTAGTCCAATCTGATATGAATCTTTTTGAATGAATTCATAACCACTTCCGTCAGGTCCTCGATGATACATAGTATCAGTAGTTTTTTGCAGTAAAACAAATGATGACCTTTGTTTAAAATCTATGAATCCTGAAATAGCACACATACTATAATTAATTATTAGGTAGACTGTTCTACAGATTCAGATACCTTCTCCAAATACTCGGGAGATTTAGAATATAAACTCGTATTATTTTTTTTTGGATATCGGTAAGAAATAATAATAAGTGCTAAAAAAAATAAAGGTATTAAATATGTTATTACATAAGTAATTTGATGAAACAATAACATTTTTTTAGCAGGAAAATCATTCGCTTTTCCATATTTAACATTCGTAATAAGTTTATCAAAAATATTTTTTGGCATAGTTTCCTGATAAGTCACATATAATGAATCTTTATGAGATAAATAATATTCCATACTTTCATGATGAAAAGCAATTTTTTTCCAGTTTGGTTCAAGACTTACATCATATAAATGCCAAGAACCATTACAATATACCTCAGACAAAAAATGACCTGGGCCTTCTTTATATCCTAAACCAACACTTCTTACCTTGATTCCTTTTCTCATTAACATTTCCATGAAAACAATGGTTTGTTGGCTACATAAACCTTCTGAATGTTTTAATATATCTTCGGGATTAACAATGGCAGACATATGTGACCATAAAATTTTTCCTGATAAATAAGCTATCCAATTATCAAAAATACTATAACGAGAAAGCCCGTGATAAAATCGCTCTTTGGTAAATTTAGTGACAATTTTAACGTATTTTAAAGTATCAAAAGCGCCAATATTATGGGCAGAGTATATACTATCCGTGTAGCTAATAGCCTTGTTCATTGTATTTATACGGGATAAATCAGAATTAAACATCTCTGCCCTCTGATTTTCAACGACATTTTCTCTAGATAAAAAACCAAAAAATGGAAAAATACTTAGAAAAAAAAGAAAGTAAAATATATTGCGTTTAATATTCTTAAAAAAACTAATCACTGCAATTTTTCAGTTGTAATAATAATTAAAATATAGTACTATTAAGTCTTTCGTGATTTTAAGATTGCCAAACATAAAATATCGAAAAATACGGCTAAAATAGCATATTATTTTAATATAATAAGACTTTAAAAGGCTTTAATTTTAGATTTACCAACTGAATATCAAATGTTTAACAATAGCCGCTGAACGTTTCGTGAATAGTTCTAAAATATTTTGATTAAGGGCCAAAAATAAAAAATACAAGCATTTTTTCTTATTTTTTCTAACCGCAAAATTAATTGCAATTAATGAATTCATATGTGCAGTTACTATTTTAATTTTACTTTCATATTTTTTACTAAAAATATCATCTTGAGATAAACTTCTAGTAATGGCATCTCTTCTGGTAATCCATTTCTTCTCTTCAAAATTCCTCATACTTCTATCTTCATGGTCAACTAAATAGCTGGTAACCTTATCTAAATAACTAATTGGATATCTGATCGCCAATTTGATAAAAAAATCCCAATCCTCCGCAAACATTAACTCTCTGGACTCATTAAATAAGTTTTTTTTCGCTGTCTCATTTTTAATGAATGTACAATTCACATGTAATGAACAAGATTTAAAAATATCATCTGGTGATTTTTTTGGTAATAAATTCTTATGTATAACTGAACGGTCTCGATCTCCCCACTGAAAGTTAAGATGAACTACTTCTGGATTATTATTTTGTTGAATAAACTCATATGCAGTCTGCATATGATAATTTTCCATCAAATCATCAGAATCCAAAAAGCCAATATACGTCCCAATAGCTTGTTTTATACCTATATTTCTAGCATGTGCCACTCCATAATTTTCAGTTTTTATATACTTTATTCTCTTGTCTGAAATTGAT
>JAEUTR010000431.1 GCA_016787365.1 Bacteroidia bacterium | reverse complement strand
ATAGATATAGCAGATTCCTATGTTTAAAAAGGAACTTGCTTCGCCAAATTTATCATTTAGCAATTGATCTATTTTTAAAGACTTTTGAAAGGTCGCTAATGCTTTTTGGTTATCACCTTTTTCCTGATAAACACTTGCGAGATTTGAGAGCGAAATCGAAATGCCAAGAGAGTCTTTTAGTTCAATTTTTATCTCTAATGCCCTTTGGCTGTATTCAATAGCTTTATGGTAATCGCCTAGATTTTTTAAAATTATAGAAATATTTGAGTAAGATTCTGCTGTTCCCTGCGAGTCGTTTAACTCATGCATGATTTGAGCGCATTTTAAATAGTAATTCAGCGCCATTGTATAATTATTTTGTTGGGTATAAATATTGCCAATAGAACCGTTAACGGCTGCGATTCCTTTTTTGTAATTAAGCTCTTGCATTATTTTTAATGCAGTGTTGGCGTAATTAATGGCTTTGTTGTATTGGGCAGTAGCAGTTGAAATATTTGAAAGACGGTTAAGGGATTTTGCAATTCCCATTTTGAAATTTAAGTTTACTGACATACGAAGTGCTGTATTAGCAGAATTTTCGGCGTTTTTATAATCTCCGGAAATTAAATACAGCCAACAAATTTCGTGCAGGTTGTTTACTTTAATTGTATCGGTTTTAGATGTTTGGACGATTTTAATTAAGGAATCTAACTGAGAATTGCCAAGTGCGCTTAGTTGAATTTTACCGAATAAACAGAAAACAATAGCAATGCAAAATCGTTTATAGTGTAAGGATTTTAACATGAATTATTATTATTTGATAAGGGTTACTGTACCTTGTTTGTAAATGGTAGTTCCATCAATTAGCTTGGCTGATAACTTATAGATAAAGACATCGGGGCTTTGTAGTTTTCCTTTGTAATATCCATTCCAACAAGGAAGTGTTTCGCTTGATTCAAATATTTTTTCGCCCCAACGATTAAAAATGAGCACATTGCTATTTACTAGGCAGTCGCCATAGATGCACCAAGTATCGTTATTACTATCTCCATTAGGCGTAAAGGCATTTGGAACATAAGGGCCACCGCAAGGCGCTTCGACTATTATGTTTATATATCCTTTGTTAGAGCAGCCAAAACTATTAGCTCCTATAACTGTATAGGTAGTTGTGATATCAGGTTGGGCTAATACTTTACTGCCATTAGTAGCAATAAATGTAACTGTGGGAAACCAAGTGTAGTTGAGTGCACCGCTTGCCGTTAATGTTAGGCTACTGTTGGAATTAATTGTTTGGTGGGAGGTTAACTGAAGGGTGGGAGTTGGGTTGATTATAACTGAAACGGTGTCTTGTTTTATACACCCTGCTCCATCATTGATTGTAAGGGTGTATGTAGTAGAAGGAGCATCGGGAGATGCAATAGGATTTGGTAACGAATTATTATTTAAAGACGAAGATGGAGACCAGGAATAAGTGAAGCTGCCTGAGCCACCACTAGCTGAGGGAGAGCCGCCTAGATTGGTTGATTGACTTTCGCAAAGTACTTTTATTGATCCTGCATCTGCTTTACAAGGGTTAACTGTTAAGCAAATATTTTGCCAAATGGAATCTATCTGAAACGCAGTTAATGTACTTGGACTAATTGATAAATATTTCACGCATCCGGGTTTATCTTCGCAAGGAATAACATTATCATCCCGAAAAAAAATGATGGGAGTTGACGTTGTAGCAGGTGCATAAAGATTTGTAGTGTCATTATATGAAGCTAATAAAGTACCGTTTATGTAAACTGAAACTATATTAGTTGAAGCATTACGAACAAGGGTAAATAAGTAATACATGTTTGGACTGAAGTTAGGGCAAGGGCCAACTGTGCCATTTGGATAGAAGTTTAAACAATCGGTCATAAAATAAACACCTGCATCGGTTAAACCATTTGAAAAATCAATTATACGAGACCAGCCATTAAATGTGTTGAATTTAAAAAACAGGTTTATGGTGTATTGGTTTGAAATGCTAACATTTGGGTAGCTTAAACCGCCACCTTCATTAAAACAAAAGGCTGTTGCATTGCTACAAAACCCATGTTCAGTTGTTATGTTTTGTGATGAGAATGAACCGTTAGTGGCTCCACAGGAAAACACTTCTGTTAATGTGCCGCCTCCATTAGTGCCATTTAGTGAATTATTAAAAAGGTATTGTTGTAATGGTTGACTAGTTGAAAGTAAACTGCAGAAAAGTATAATAATTAAAGCAATTTTTTTCATGTTATAGATTATTGTTATTATTTCGAATGCTACGGTGTTTTTTATTTACTATTTAATTTACTGTTGTATTCTCGTCTTTTTCATTCTTTGTTTTATCAGGTTCAGTTTCATTTAAAGTATCTTTCTTTAAGTTGATTTTAAAAGACTCTATTAGTAATGAGATAATTTCATTGATTATATTCATTTAAATAAAGCTATTCGTATATAATTATCTTATCGGTAAACTGTTTTGAATTTGTTGTAACGGTAATAAAATATATGCCTTTGGTTTTAGTTTCGATATTAATTGTTTCTGTGAGTTGATTTTCATTGGCAGTCAGATTACGTTTTGCTACCAGTTGACCTAAGGCATTGGTAATTTCGATTGAAACATTTTGATTTTGAATATTGGAAAGCAAAATGTTTACTTGTCCGGTGCTTGGATTTGGATAAAAACTAAATAATGGTTGATTGTTATTTGAACATAATTCGCTTACAATTTGTGAGTATTTAAAAGCGCCATTTAGATCTGTTTGTTTTAATCGGAAATAGTTATAATCAGTTTCATAGAATGAAGTGTAATTATAATTTATTGTTGACGAAGAGTTACCTGCACCCTTAGTACGATGAAGTTCTTGCCATGTAACTCCATTGGTGCTTTTTTCGATAGTGAAGAAAGAGTTATTTATTTCGGTGGCTGTAGCCCATTGAAAATTGATGACATTATTTGATTGGCATTCTGTTTTAAAATACAATAGTTCGATTGGTAAAATTGAATTTTGATTTACTAATGTCCAAGAGCGAAAAAAATCAGCAGGAGAAAGAGTGCCTGAAAATACTGTGTTTGCAGTTGTATTAACTGTGCCGAATGTGCCAAGCCAACCGCCCCAATCGTTAATTGTATTATTAAACCGTTGGGCAAATAAGGTGGGTTCTGAAATAGTATTGCCAACAGCGCTGTGTTCGGAATCGAGGTAATTAAATGTGATGGCAGGACTTGGTTTTGTGGTATAATTAACTGCATCAATAATCCAAAAACGATCTATAACATTTGCTGAATTATTTATACCGCCAGTTAAACTGCTAATATTTGTAACATCTGAAGGTAAGTAGGCGCTGTTGTCCCAAGTAGCACCGCCATAAGTAGAAAAGAGGATGCTACCGCTTCCGATACCAGCAGAAGAAATTTTGAGTTCTAAAGGAATTTTGTTACCGCTAGATTTAGAAAATGGGATGATGTATTTTCCGTAATAAGTACCGACATTCCATTTGACAATATTGGTTTCACTTTCTGAAATAATATTGCCACCTGTTCCTGTGGTTTTAATGGCGGTTGAATCGGGATTGTTGACTACTAAATAAACGCTGTTATTCATTTTCATGAAAACGTTGTTGTTTAACACTAAAGATGTTTGGGAATAGGAAGCATTGAAAAGCAAACTTGTATAGAAGAGCACAAAAAGCCTAACTAAACTTTTGGTGTATTTTATTTGGCAATACGAACCAAATACTCTTCTATACCTATTTATGTTTGCTCCCATGGTGAAAATTTAAAATACTTTAATGCCAAGAACGCTGTGACATTTGTTTGTCATTTGCATACAATAACCTATACTGTTTACTACTAAATAGAGAGGACTTAACAGTAAGACTTTTAGTGCTTTCATAGTGTTTAGTTTAAACCGGCTTAACAATTTGTTTCAATACGAACTTAGTTAAGTAATTATGATGAATTATTCGAAATGAATATTTGCTTATCATTCTTATTCATTTGGTATGTTTTGATGAATATTTGTAATACAAAAGATATTGAATTACTAAAGTCACAAAAATAATAGTAATGATAATTGCAATTTAGTTTGTTCTTACTCCAGCTTTACTATAAAAGAATAAAATGAATAACCTAGATTTTAATAGTTACTAAATTGGATTTGAAAGACACTGTGTATTATGAATAATTACAATACACTTTAACTGCTTGATTGGATTCGTTTAATTGAAATACTTCGGCAGATAAACGATTATTGATTGATGAATAGTAAATTACTAATGTATCGACACCCACAAATACATTTTGCAATTTGAAATTGAGATTTGGATAATTGTTTAAACCAATACTGAAGTATTTTTTTAATTCTTCTTTTGAAGTTATGATACCTGTATCATTGAACTTTAGCAAAGAAACTAATGGAGAGTGAAACTCTATTTTTTCGGAATAGTGTTCCATGATTAAATTAATGTCGTGGCTATTCCAGGCATGTAACCAATCGTTTGCAAACTGATGTGCTATTTCTTGTGTCATATTCGTTTTATCAAATTTTAAGCTGTGTTTTATAGAAAGGAAATATTTAATTTATTGATATGAAATATCAATTTTCATATTTTGATTATTTCTCTTACTTTTTATCTTTTCATAAAGCATTTTGGGATTTATACTACACCCTGTTTTAATATAATAACCGCTCAAGTCATAAGAATAATATGGAAATACAAATCGCCATCCAAATCCTAATTTAGCTCTTAGCCATGGTTTAAAGTCGTAGCTTACTTGTAAACCAAGTTCAATAGGTATGATTAGATTTTTACCATTTTGAAGCTCTGCGTTGTTTTGATTTACTATCCGAAAATAGTTAAAGCCATAGCCTGCCTGAATGTAAGTTGTGAGCCTTAATTTATTAATCATAAAAAAATCGAATTCTTCGCCCACGTGGGCAAAAAATAGTTTGTTTCTTTTTAGGTTTCCTTGGCTATCAATAAATTTACCTTTTTCAAATGGGGTTGCGCTAATGCCTACTTTAAATCTTAATTTACCACCAAACCCTATACCTAGATATAAACCATAAATTAGGGTATTGTGTTTACTAATATGAGTTCTACGGTTATCTATCCCATATATTAAAACCTTTTTATCGTTGATTGTATGGAATGGATTTGAAAATGTTTGAGATTGAATGTTAGTAGGTAATACTACTATTATAAATAAAATAGCCATACTCATCCACTTTTGAGTGCTAAGTATGGCTTTTATATTATTTATGGTTTTACTCATTTAAAAATTAGAAATTATTGTTAAAACACCTGTTATCATTTCGGGAACAATGAGCTGTTTTTTTAAAATGACGAAATCGGCTGGCCCAGCAAATGGCTCATTGGTTTTTACCTGAGAAACTTTATTTGTTTTTAAATCAATTGATTGAATAATCCCTTTCTTGTCGAATGCTACCCAATTGCTTGTGTAAAGCTTACCATTGCTCAAGTAAATGCCATCAAACAATCCTTCGATTGATGCCAGTTGTGTGAA
>JAEUTR010000420.1 GCA_016787365.1 Bacteroidia bacterium | reverse complement strand
TTATCGCTCTATTTTTTAATTTTTCGCTTCAATTTTTCTAATTCCGAATCTGTGTAATTTAATTTTTTTGCAGCTAATAGAACTTCCTTTTGCTTTAATTTTTGTAATGGGTAATAATAAACGAATTGATTAAAACTCCCTAATTGAGCCATTGGATTCGAACTATTATCTTGACTTTCGGATAACAATGGCTTAACTACTTTTAAAATTTCAATTAACCCTTTCTGCTCGTTAAATAATATAAGTTTTTCGGGTACACTAGGCGGTATTAATGTCATTGGCATATTAGCTATAGATGGGAGAAAATCCACTAAAAGATTCCAAGAAGTGCTATCTTTAATCTGAGCCATTATATCGGCAAGATATGTAATTGTGCAAGTAGAAATATTACTGCGAAATAATTTATGTGTTTTTTCAATTGATGGAAGTCCAATTTTTGCTAATAACTTACTAGCATCATCTTCGAGACCATTGCCATGATTGGCATGTAATTTTAAAATCATTAAACACACATCGATTGTGTATGATTGACTTTTAGTTTTATAAATATCTTTTAACTTTTCTGATTTATTTTTATATATAACTGACTCGTCCGAAAAAAACTTTAAAAGTTCAAAATTTTCATTATTATATTCTAGTTCTGTAAAAGAAGGAATATTTGAAAAATAATTTGATTTATTTCTAAAGTCTTTTATTTTAACACTATCTTTTTTAAACCCATAAAGCTCTGCTAATTTATTATATATCTCAGGCTCATGAGGATATAGCATAGAAAGATTTGTAAACTCTTTTTCTGCTTTATCAAACTGTTTTAGACTCATATAATTATCAGCTATGTTATATGCCGAAATCGTCATATACTCCTTGTCTGCCAACAAAGTTTCAAAAGCTTCAGATGATTTCTCATAATTCCCTAAAATTTGATTAACCATTCCAATTAAATAGGTTTCATTAGGTCTACCATAATTATCTTTTAGATATATTAAATCTAATAGAGCTGATTTGTAATTTTCTTCTTTAAACTGTTTCTCATCGTATGCTAAAGCATTTTTCCCTGAAACATAAATAGAATTACCATCAACTACCTTTTCTCCAACTCCCATTTGCGCCATTTCAATACTCATCTCTGATCTTTTTTTAATTAATTCAGGTACAGCTCCAAACAATTCAATTCCTTTTTCTAGGATATCAATTCCTTCAAACCATTTGCCGTTTCTAAATAAACTATAAGCATAAACCTCAAAAATCTGAGGACAAGATTGATTTTTATCGAATATTGATTTTGAAATTTCAACACCACGCTCACTTTGATACCCATCAATTGCCACCATAGCTCGCTCAAGATCAATAATAGTAGAACTATCACAATAGACTTCCACTATTTTTAGTTTTTCGTAATCAAGAATTTTTCTACTTAATTGTTGACCAAAAAAAATAGTTGGAACAGATATTAAAATCAGCAATAAACTTTTAAATTTCATAGTAGAGGAATTATAAAAATAGTCGATAAATTACCACTTACATTTACAGCTAGGTGACATATGAACTTTTGCCCTAGGAAGCATATTGGTAATATTAGTCTGTACTTCATCACTAATTAAAATATTACGTAAATCCATTACTCTTAAGGCTTTTAAATTTGAAAGAGAAGAGGGGAACTCCTCAAGGTTATTACTCCATAAATCCAATATTTCTAGCTTTTCAAGATTACCTATTTGTGGAGGTAAAAATTCTAAATCATTTTGATTAAAATTCAAATAAACCAGGTTTGTTAATTTCCCAATATCTTTAGGTAAACGTTTTAATCCGGTTTTACTACAGGAAAAATATTGCAAATTGGTTAATAGATAAATACTATCGGGGATTTCTGAAATCGAATTTTTACTGATATCCAAATATTGTAAATTTTTAAATTGCAAAATTTCTTTAGGAAATGATTTTAGGTGTTGTTTACGCAGTACTAATTTTATTACAGCGTCAGGATTTTTCATAGCTTCCTGTATAGAAGTATATGCCGTAATGGTATCAAGCGTTAGGGAATCCAATAGCTGAGCTTTTAATCCAAAACCACTAAATAAAAGCAGGTATATTAAAAATAATTGTTTCGAAAATTTATACATTACTGCAGGCAATTTTATCGTTTGCTAAAGCTTGTTTGAGTTCCTCTAAGTTAGCAAATTTTTCCTCATTTCTAATGCGTTTAACAAATTCTAACCTTATCGTTTCGCCATAAATATCTTTATCAAATTCAAAAATATTTACTTCTATTTTTATAGCATTATCTGTATCGGTAGTAGGATTTATGCCAATATTCAGCATTCCTTTATATGTTATAGCATTAATTACTACATTAACAGCGTACACACCAATTTTCGGAATTAATTTATCAGGATTTTCAATAAAAATATTTGCTGTTGGATACCCAATAGTTCTGCCTAACTGCTTTCCTTTTACAACAACTCCAGTTATAAAAAAAGGGTAACCTAAAAAATCATTTGCCGTTTTTATATCTCCTTCTTCAATTGCTTTTCTAATACGAGTACTACTTACATTTAACTGATTAATTTCTTGTGCAGGAATTTCTTCAACATCAAAATGATAAATTGGGGCAAATTCTTTTAATGTATCAATACTCCCTTCTCTATTGCTACCAAAACGATGATCGTACCCAATAACTAATGTTTTCGTTTTTAAGCCTTTTGCAATAACTTCAGAAATATAATCCTGAGCCTGCATCTGTGAAAATTCTTTTGTGAAAGGAAATACCAAAACATGATCTACACCAAATTGTTTCAAGATTTCACATTTCTCTTCAGTAGTTGTAATTAGTTTTAAATCTTTTTGTTCAGTAAATAGTATTTTACGAGGATGTGGGTCAAATGTAAACAAAACAATCTCTCCTCCTTTTTTGTTTTTTAATTCAACTAAATGTTTAATGATTTTTTGGTGACCTAAGTGAACTCCATCAAAAGTTCCGATAGTAACAATAGAATTTGTTAATTCGGACAGTTCAGATATATGATGATATATACTCACAAAAAATAGTGCGTAAAGATAAGAGATTTAAAATACTTTAACGCTGCCGTTTTTAATTATATAATCAACGCCATTGATGCTAAATTTTTTGCCTGTACTTTGTTTCATTAAATCAGTAATATCTTGCTCAATGGTATGTACAGAACCTTTTGTTTTGTATGCAATATTAAGATAGTCTTCATTTATTTCCATTCCCTCATAAACGCCACATAAAATTACCCGTACCGGTACTTTAATTCTTGCTAACATTTTAATATCTCTCACTTTGGCCCAGTTATCGGCAATTAACACCACGTCTTCAACCTTACCACTTTTATTCAATCCAAAAATAATAGCCTCAATCGGATTTTCGGGAGCATCTCCCCCTTGTCCTTTTTTAATGGTTAATTCCATGGTTGAAATTAATTCATCTACGGTTTTTGCTTTACAGTGATAAACACCACCTGTTGCACCAACTTTTTTGTCATCGTCTCTTTTTTTGTCTCCATCATTAAAAAATACAAAATTCTGGCTTGTTGTATCTTTCATAAAATGTAATTTTAACCACGTACTCATTTGTTGAGCATATGGGTACATGCTTCCTGTTAAATCGGCTACAATTAATTTATTTTTCCACTGTTTATTCCGTTTCAATACATTAAACACCACACTGGCTGAGGTATCTGCAACATTAGGTGTTAAATTGGTTTCATTATAGGTGCTTCTACTTTCAAACGAAAAATTCCCGTTTTTATCATAGATTCTATAATACCCATCAAGGTTCCCTTTTTTAAAATTTCCTTCGGCTTTAATACGACCGTTAGGATAATAGGCAAGTTCCAGTCCATCTTTGAGTCCGTTTTTAAAAGTCTCAAAAAAATCTTTCTTACATTTTTTAGTGTAATAAATTGATGGTCCATCTAAAACACCATCCTTATAATAAGCTTCCAATTCTACACAATCAGGTTCATCAAACCAGTTAATTTCCAACCCTTGCTTTTTATTGTTTTTGTATGAAACTTCACTTTTTAAATCGCCGTTT
>JAEUTR010000416.1 GCA_016787365.1 Bacteroidia bacterium | reverse complement strand
ATCTTGAATTTAAAATATACTGTAGTTACTTTTTTTCTTAGTCAAAAAAAGTAACCAAAAAAGACAAGCCAAAAATATGCTCATCCCGCCTCTTGGAAAACTACGATTTTCACGTTCCGTTACACTACACTAAAATCTTGTTTTCTCAATTCACCACTCATCTGCCCGCATTTTTGGCAGGCTCTCGCACATCTTCCTAATGACGTTTCGTATTGCATTTATATCTACTCAGAACTATAAACGATAGTGTGTAGGATCATGGCCTATTAAAATTTTGCGTATAAATCAAGTAACATCAAAAGCGGGGCATGAGCCAAGATAATTTGGGCTGTTCGCGAAGCGCTTTCAAATTATCAGCTTGATGCTACGCAGATTTTAGCTAAATTTTAATGAGCCTTGATTTTTTTGTAACTTTTTGTATCAAGACAAAAAGTTAATACTAAATAAGAAAAAGTATCATAAGATTTTATAAGTGATGTCATTGTAAATCACAATAAAATGATAAATTTGTTTATACACTAATACCATGGCAAACTATACCTTAAACAACGATACCATTGCAGCATTAGCAACTCCGCATGGCCCGGGTGCTATAGCAGTTATTAGATTAAGTGGCGAAAAAGCCATTGCCATTGTTGAAAAAGTATTTTACACAAAATCCTTAAAACATAAGCCGTTGGCTAACAAAGCCAGTCATACAGCACATTTTGGGTTGATTGTGGAAAACGGGATAATTATTGATGAGGTTTTAGTTACTATTTTTAAGGCACCAAATACATACACCGGCGAAGAAATCGTTGAGGTATCTTGTCACGGATCTCAGTTTATACAACAACAATTATTACAAGTATTTTTTAAGCATGGCGCTCGTCCGGCACAAGCAGGCGAATATACGTTAAGAGCATTTTTAAATGGAAAATTAGATTTAAGTCAGGCAGAAGCAGTGGCTGATTTAATTGCTAGTAATTCGGCAACGTCACATCAGGTAGCTATGCAGCACATGCGTGGCGGCTTTAGTAATAAAATTGCCGTATTACGAGAGAACTTATTAAATTTTGCATCGTTGATTGAATTGGAATTGGATTTTAGCGAGGAAGATGTGGAGTTTGCTGATAGAACCGATCTAAAAAAATTAATCAATACTATTTTATCCATCATTGAAAAACTGATTTCGAGTTTTGAAGTTGGGAATGTGATTAAAAATGGAATTCCTGTAGCTATTGTTGGTAAACCAAATGCGGGTAAATCAACATTATTAAATGTATTGTTAGATGATGACAGAGCTATTGTAAGTGAAATACCGGGAACCACCAGAGATACAATAGAAGATGAATTAATTATTGATGGCGTATTATTTCGATTTATTGATACGGCCGGCATTCGCACAACCACTGATGTGATTGAACAAATAGGTGTGAACAAAGCCTTTGAAGTGATTAAAAAATCTGCCATTATTATTTATTTGTTTGATACGCATGAGTTGAGTAGGGGAGATTTAGAATTGGAGATGAATGTGATTAAAGAACATATTGGGACATCTCAATTATTGGTGGTTGGAAATAAAATTGATTTCGAAAATTTAGAAGAGTTGAAAGCAGAGTTTAAAGATGTTCCCAATATTTTATTTATCTCCGCTAAAGAACAAAGTAACATCAAACAATTAAAAGATACATTGGTGAGTTTATTTGATACACGCACCGTTAATACAACTGATACCATTGTAACGAACTCACGCCACGTGAGTTCGTTAAATAATGCACAGGCTGCTTTAATAAAAGTAAACGAAGGTTTAAGCACAAATATTCAAAGTGATTTTTTAGCCTTGGATATTCGCTATGCTTTGGAGGCTTTAGGCGAGATTACAGGACAAGTGACTAATGATGATTTGTTAGGGAATATTTTCAGCAAGTTTTGTATCGGAAAGTAAAGGAAACTACTTTTACTAAAATATAGTTGTTCTTGTAGCTTTAATATGTGATCACCTATAAAGTTACCAAAGGTTAATGTTTCTCTACTACCTGCGCAGTGCATTATATTCTAGTACTCTTTTCTTGCTGCTAATTTTATCTGGTTTACAAGATTGCTTTAATGTGTTTAAAAGTATATGTAAAATAAAGCATGAAATACTGCGTTAGTACTTTAGTCTGATTGTCTTCGATATAGTTTGAAGATATTGTGCGTGTGATACTGTTGTTATTGTTTAATAGATCAAAGGCTGAGAGCTTTATTTCGGCGGAATTATTCTTCAAAAATTTATAGGCAATACTTGAGGACAATAGGTTCACCTTTTGATTGTAACCTGCAGCAAGACCATAGTAAGACGTGCGTTGGAATTCTGATGTAAATACAAGGTGTTTAAAGAATGTAAGGTTTAATTTTGCATCAATGTTATCATAGTAATAGTTATTATTTTGATTCGACTGGATACTGTTTACGCTTATATTATAATTTCCAGTATATCCAATTGTAAAGTCTATTTTCTCACTGATATTGCTGGATAAATTAAGCCCTCCGGTAATTGTGGAAGCTTCGGAAAGATTAGTTTTATTATTTATACTTACCGGTGTGCGGGTATAATTACCTCCAAAATTGAAATTAAGATTTGATTTAATTGGTCTGACTTTAAAACCGTAAGCCATGAATGACCTAAAAGTTGAATAACCATTTAAATTCTGAGTGGTTGTAAGTTGGGTTCCTCTATTAATAAAATAGTTATTAATTGTAGTGTCTTGAAAAAGTATATATGTTTTATTCCCAATGTAGTTTTGGGACAGTTTAGCAGAGGCAAATACGAAAAATGTTCGGGAAGTAGCCAAATTAATGTTATTGTAGCGTAAGGTTATGTTATGATCGTATTGCTGTTTGAGATATGGGTTACCTGTAGATAGACTTGTCGGATTTGAATTATCAATAACATTTTGCATTTGAGATATACCGGGAATATTAGTAGAAGTACGATAATTTAAACGTAGAACCTTAAAAAAGGATGATTTGTATGTGAAACTGGCAGTTGGTAAAAGCGTTTTAAACGAGTAAGAACTTTTAAGGTCACTTGGGTATTTCTGGTTCCCATTTAATTTTAAATCCTGCGCATAACTTCCTGCGTTAAAATTAATTTTGCCTTTATTCCATGCATATAAAACACCGAGTTTTTGGTTTATCGTATTATTTGAATATTTGTTGGAAAGAGAAGAATTGAATTGATTATAATCACTTTCCTGATCATTGTACGTATAGTTTAAGTTATTGTTATCAGATAAGGAATAGGATGGATTATAGGATAATAACAATTGTCCGTTTTTGAACGCTTTTTCTGTATACGTAATATTAGCGGAGTAATTTTTACCATTACTTTTTATTTCATTTAATTGATTTTGTTTGAATATACTATCTCCAAAATATGTCAGATCTGAATTTAAAGTGGTGCTGCTTTGTGATTGATTTTGATCTGTCGCCAAGTTCAATGAAATTGTTCGGCCTGACTTTGCAAATTTATGATTGTAAAGTGCTGTGCCTGAAAACATGTATCCGGTTTTATTAGATTGTGTAATACTATTGTTTGTATTTAAAATTGATGAATCTCGCTTTGTTTCTGATGCAAAAATTTTATTTGTGGTTGTACTCTGAAAAGTGATGCGGGGAGTTATTATAAGGGTATTCGCCGAATCAATATTATATTGAAGTTTAAAGTTTACCCGGTGGTTTTCGCTCTTTGATTCAGAAATTGTTTTCTCTTTATAATATTGATTCTCACCTTCCCCTAAAAAGTATTGTCGCTGTATATTACTCTCCGTTTTATTTTTATTGTCGTTGTAGAAATAACTTCCGCTTACATTTATCTTTTTACCCCAAGCGTCCGAATAATTAAGACCAGTAGCATTTACCGTATTAATACCCGATTGCTGTGTTGTGAAATAATCAGAAAGGTCGAGACCGCCCGGAGCACTTCCCATCATTCCTTGCATCATTTGTGGGTTCATTCCACCCGGCATTTTTGGCATGTTTCCCATCCCCATCGTTCCAAGAATATCCTGAATGGAGAAGTTTTGTTGATTGATATTATTAAAATTGGTTATAAGTGAAATGCGCCTGTTTCCAGAGAAATAATTGATATTACCTCCCAAGTTATATCTGTCACTTGTTCCATAACTGCCATATGCTTTCCCAAAAACAGAGTTTTTAATTCCATTTTTTGTTTTTATATTCATTGTTTTGGTTGTATTTCCATCTTTAAATCCTGTGAAGTTTGCCTGATCAGATGATTTGTCATATATCTGAACACTACTAATTATATCTGCCGGCAAATTTTTAAGTGTTATAGAAACATCATCTCCAAAAAAATCTTTTCCATCAACTGTTACTTTTTTAACTTCTTCACCGTTGGATTTCACAGTGCCATTTTCTATCGTTGTGCCGGGAAGTTTTTTTACTAGATCTTCGGCAGTGGCATCACTATTGAGTTTGTATGCTAATGCGTTATGCTCTGTAGTATCACCATTTTGTTTTGCGAGATTCTGTTCGCCTATTACCGATACTTCTTTGAGTTTCTTGGCTTTATCTTTTAAATTAAAAATAAGTTTCCTATTTGAAAACAAATCAATTTTTGTTTTACAACTGTCATATCCCATTAAATATAATGTTATGAGATAATGACCTTCGGGTATATTCACAGAAAACTCACCCGCAACATCGGTAGATGTATAAAACTTTTTTGCACCTTCAATTCTGACGATAGTTCCTGGCAGCGTCTCTTTGGTAATAGTATCAAAAACTACACCTGATAGCTGAATTGTTTTTTGTGCGAACGAATTTAATCCCAAAAGAAAGGCAAGTAATATTAGGCTGAAAGTTTTCAATTATTTAACTGAATAGAGTATTTAATTATAGTTGTTGTGCTTTGAAACAATTGTTCCATTTCTTGCGGATCGGGCATACCTGCTGGAGGACCACCTCCCGGAGGACCATCGCCACCCGGAGGGTTTCCTGAAAATTGTGGCATAGGAAGGCCATTGATTACGATTGAAAGCGTTAACTTTTTGTCTTTATCCGTTGTTGTAAGATCATGATAGAACGTTTTGAAAGGTATTTGGTATTCTATATTAAGAATAGCCATTTCGTCATAAGCTCCAACAGCTGTTATTCCTTCGATATTTTTTTGAATGTATGTGCCGTTCCCGGTTATAAACCCTTTTGTATTAAATTGCTTCAATGAGGGTTCTACCATTTTTTTGACTTGACCTACATCTAATGCACCGGCTCCAGGTCTTTCCATTTTTTGAGGCGTTTCTTCATTAGATTTAACGGGATAGTTAATTGAAATAAACTGTTTTTTCTTTCCGGTTGTATCAATAAAAACCGACATACCGCCTTTTACAATTTTCATTTGAAATCTCGCATCCGAAATGCGAATGCAGAGAAAAAGCATGCTATCATTGTTAGTTGTGCTATATTGAATATGGGCATCTAAATCATAGTTTTTTAATGGAAGTTCCCATTCAGAAAGATTCCCGTCTGCTTTATTTTGGGCTATTGAAGCAAACGAGAATAGTGAAATAGTAAGTGCTAAAATGTTCTTTTTCATTGGTGTTTGATTATAAGTGCAAAAATGCGATTAAGAGGAGTTAATAGCTTTAGAAATAGTGATGAAGCGGACAAATAATAAGGTGAATAAAAGCTTTTTGTTTTTTGAATTATTTATGAATCAGATCTGAGTAAACACTTTCCATTTGTTTAATATTATCGAGCCAATCGAATTTTTCGGACACTACTGCATAGCTTCTATCTATAGCGATTTTTCGCCGCTCGATATCGAATAAACATGATTCCATTGCTTTAAAAATATCCAATGGATTATTGGATGTTGTGATAAATGCATTTTGAACATCGGGAACCAAATCTTTAAACCCTTCTGCTTTACTAATAATTACAGGAATTTTACAAGCCATCGCTTCAGCCACACTAACTCCAAAACTTTCGTATTCAGATACATTTACCAGAGCGCTAATGCTATTGA
>JAEUTR010000400.1 GCA_016787365.1 Bacteroidia bacterium | reverse complement strand
AGCCATTTTGATGAAGGTTTTGCAGTGGCTTTTTCATAGGTTACCACACCACCTTTTGCGGGATGGATTTGATTGACAGTTGGATGTATTCTGTAATATAATATTGCCCCTAAAACTGGTATACTGGTAATTTGAATATTTTTAGATTTTGTTTCTTTTTCTTTGTTAATGGGATATCTGAAATCCTTTAGCATATCATCGGTCAATCTTTCACAGGCGTATTGTTCGTCTGCATTTAATGGGATTTTAGCTAAGGCTGCCAGTTTAATTAAATCGTGTGACCAAAGTAGTTTTGATAATTTTCCATTTGTAGTTAAATCTGGGTTGTCACGAATTATTGTAGCTTTGAAAAGGCATTCGAGGCTGAATCCCAGCAATGCGAAAGCCTGCGCGTAAACACTAGGCGGAAGTTTAGCAAGGTCAACTTTTTTTTTATTAATTTGCTTCATCATTGCATCGCTTCGATCATTTGCATAACGTAGGAGAATATCCGAAGCATATTTCAATTCTTCTGCTTTTTGTCGCCAAAAGAGAGGGCTTGCTTTTACTCTGAATAATTGGTTCATTTCTTCATCGGTAAATCCACAAGGATTATCAATTGATTTTGTCATAAAGTAAATTTTAAATGAATTTACGATTATTAACTCTATCTACGTTTGTCATTGGTATTTTTATTGAAAGCAATTAAATTAAACTGTTCCCGCATACGAGAACGAACTCTATTGCCATAAAAATGTTCAATTTCAGAAGCGGAAAGGTTGGTGGTGATGTGAGTTAGAAGTCTACGGCTAACGAATAAGTCGTAGCGAGAAAGAAGGATTTCAGCTATTGTATTGCATTCGTTGCCGTAGTGTTTGAGATTGTTTTCTGTTCCTAAATCATCAAAGCAATACGTTAAGGGTTGACTGTTACGGAAACTTTGGTGGCTGTATCTTGAAATAACAGGATAGCCATCTTTGATGAATTCAAAACTGATGTCGCGGCAGGATTTTACAATATAGCGGTTTTCAAAGGGTAAAAAGAAACGCATTAAAAACATGAGTGATGTTTTACCACAGCCAACCGGACCAGAGAGTAAAATGCCTTTGTTGAGGTTGATAGCTAATTCATTTGCTGTTACTTCATCTTTAAAAAAATAACAAAGCAATTTGCGAAGCAAAGATTTGTCCTCTTCATGGATTTTGAAGTGAGAACCAAAATGTTTTATGCCTTGGGATTGGAGGTAAGAGAGGGCATGTTCGTAATCAAACATCCCCCGGTCTTCGACCACCCCCTTCAAAGGGGGAAATCCCACACTCGAAATACTAGAGGGGTTCTGAGTAGTTTTTGTCGGTTGCTGCGTGGAGTTTTCCTGCAAGAGGTCGCTTCTCGACTCCGCTCGAAGTGACAGGATTTGATTGATTTGTTTTGCCATTGCTGAATTTTTCTGAGTTTATCATCCAATTGGAAGCGCAAGCTTTCCAATTTTTCATTGGAGTTTTACCGCCTACCAACCAACCGTTACTCGAATAGTAATTGAAGAACTTTTGAGCTTCAATTGCTGACCATTGGTTTTCGGTAAAATAAGTTTCAACTTGGAGGAAGTTGGGACTTTCTTTTTTTGCGCAACTTTTTTCTTTGTTTTTTGATTGTGATTTTGAAGAAGTAACAAAAGATTTTGAATCAACTTTTTTTCGTGTGGATGCATTTGCCTTTATTCTGTTTAGCTTGTTTGTATTGTTTGAATTGTTTATAGAAGGTCTCAGGACTTTTTTAAGAGTTGTTTGAGTAGTTTTATCAGAAGTATTATTATTGCCATTATCAGAAGTTGTATGTGTTGTTGTATTAATAGTTGTATCGAATTTGAACATGTAAACTAAGCTGCCTTTCATTGGATTATGTGATGGAACATATTTAATGTAGCCCCAGGTATCCAATTCTTTTAAGCAACGCAGATAGGTATTTACTGACCCAATTTTAGAAGCCTGCATTTGATCGTCTCTACTTATTGATATTGGATTTCTGAATTTTGAAATGTTCCAATATTGAAATAAGGAGTAGTACAGGCTTACATGAAAAGGGGAAAGTCTGGTATCTGAGTTGATTAGTTGAAAGGCTTTGTTTAAGTGAAGAATGTAATTTGTTTTTTCCATTATGGGAAAGAAAAACGGTTATGACCTTTTACATTTCTTAATGGAGGATTTTGAGTTTTATTTTTCTCCATCAATTCTCGAATGTCGTTGTATTTATAATACACACAATGGCCAATACGTGTATAGGCTAGTGTGCCATTAATGCGTAATTGATGGAGGGTGCTTTTGGAAATGTCAAGTAAGGCCATGACCTCATAGGTCTTTAGCCACTCACGTTGTTCTTTAGGCTTACGATTGCCAAAAAGTTCGGATAATTCTTTAATAAGCGAGTTCTTGAACTCAGCTAAGTCGTCTTTTGTTACAATTTCTACTGCCATAATAATTTTAAATTGTTATGGTGCAAAAGTGAAGCGTCTAATTAGTAATTATTCAGTAGCTGAACAGAGTTAAAGTTTGGGAATTTGCTAACATCTTTAATGCTAGAACAGGCTGTTTTAATTTGGTTTGAACCCAATACCGAGTATGGTATAAATGGGGTATTTTTTATTATTTTAGCAAAAAATAAACAGAAAAATTCCATGGTTGTTAAACTTACCGGAGAAATAAGAACTGACTTTAGCGGAATTAAGCAGCTGTTGATGTTTTATCATGAATGTAGAGAGCATACCAATAAAACCATTTATATAGATTTTTATCACCTGAAGTGGATAGATGCTAATTTAAGCTCCTTATTTGAATCTATATTACATAAACTCAGTAAGGAGAATAATTTACTGTTTTCAACAGATATTGATTTTTTACAGAAAGAGTTTGATATATTATTCAGAAATGGTTTTTTAAAATCCGATAAGGAAATCAAAGATGATAGAGAGAGTTGTGTGAGGGCAAGAGCATTTGCTTGTGATGATAAAAAAGGATTTGTTAAATATATAGAAGATGATTTAATGTCGCATAGAGGTATGCCACCATCTTTAAATGAGGATACAGATTTAAAAGAAAAAATTATAGAAGATTTAATAGAGATTTTTTGTAATGCGAATTTTCATGCTAATACCACAGAACCATTTTTTGTTGCCGGGCAGTACTATCCGAGCAAAAAGCAGTTGAAATTTACAATGGTAGATTTAGGTGATGGATTTTTACCAAGAATCAACAAGGCAACTAAAGGAGTGATTACGACATCTCTTGAGGCTATAAATTGGGCTTTATTAGGAAATAGCAGTAAATTGGAATTAGAAAAGACTTCAGGAGGCTTGGGTATAAAAAGTATTTACAGTTATTGTCAAAACAATAATGGAGAGTTGGAGATTGTTACCGGAGATGGCTACTGGTCTTCCACTTATTCAAATACAGCTTTTAAAAATGGTAGACAATTAGCAGGGAATGTTTATGTAGGGAGCATCATAAATTTAACATTTCAACATTAAATTGTGAACTTTTTTCATATATTTGCGAACTTTTCAGGAAAAAAATGTGAATTTTTCCCTATTTTAGTAACCACAATTGTTAATTAACAGTATAAACATACAGATGAAAGCTTCAGTTTACGATATTATTCAATCGGAACTTGCAATTTTTCACGATGAAGGCTTGCAGGTATTTGAGCTTCTTTCTTCTAGTATATCTAAAGGAGAAAAAGCTGAAGTTAGTTTTGAGAAAATTGATCGTTGTTCCACTCAGTTTTTAAATGCTGCTATAGGAAAGTTATATCTACTTAACGACCCAAATTTAATTGATAACTTATTGGTTATTGATTATACAAGTTATACTGATTTAAAGGATAAAGTAGAAGAGGTTAGAAATAACGCTATTCATTCTAAGGACTACGATTTACTTGTAGAGAATGCAACCGCATAATTTTTATGGATTATAGGATTCGTCATTTAGACAGGGTAAGTCTTGAATCTAAACTATACCTTTTTGATGCGAATCTCTGGATAAAAATTTTAACACCTCCATTTTCTTTAAGCACTAGAGAAAGAAAATACCTCGCTTTTTTTCAGAAATTTAAAAAAGACCCAAAACAACCTAAAGTTGTTGTTACGTCATTGATTTTAGCTGAAGTTATAAATCGAATGATACGAGAGATGTATTTAAGCAAATATTTCAAGGCTAATCCGGAAATTAAGAAGAAATACGATTCTGACTCTGAATATAGAAGAAGTTTTTATAAAAAGGAGTACAGAAATTCAGATCATTTTAAAGATTCATATAAGAAAATATGTGAAGAGATTAGTAATTACGAAAAGTTTTGTGTGTACGAGAATGATGAATTTGGGAATGGATTAAATGCTTTGAGTTTGTTATCAATGCCCCCAACAAATCTTGACTTCAATGATAATTATTATGTTGAATTAGCTAAACTTAAAGGGTATTTGATTGTAACGGATGATGGTGACTTTTTTATTGAAGGTGTTGATATATTAACATACAATGATACATTGTATCAAAAAATGAAAGATAAAGTTAAGCCTACAATTGCATCCGAAGTAAAAGAAGTAACTGCTATAGCAGCAAAGAATGTAACAGGTAATACACTTGGTGATATAGCAAAGGTTATCGAAGCGAAGAAAAAATAACAGCAAAAGTTTTATTTTAAGTCCTCTGAAATTTTTGCTTCTAAAAGGGTTTTAAGTGTAAGTAGAAATTTTGTAGGTTCTTTACGAAGTCTTATTTCAGCGAATGTGCGGTAGATGTCTCCTATTTCTATATTAAAGGCTTCGGATAATCCATCTGCTAATTCTTTTAGTTCCAAAGTACCTCTATTAAAACAACCTACGCAATTGAAGGCGTAAATCAATTCTATTAAAGCGACCTTGCTTTCTGTCCAAACAAGTTTGTTGGTGAGAGTTTGTTTGACTTGTATTTTATCCGGTTGTTCGTTTATTTTAATTAATTCGTTGCGAATGTATAAGCTCAACATATCGTTAGCGATAATGCGAGCTACGATATGGTCATGAGAGGTGTTGAAATTGCTATCGTAATTAAAAAAACTGTTATCAAGTATTAAATGTAAATCGGCTTTGCCACGGAGAAAGTATTTTTCATCTAAAAAAGTGCTATCACTTCGGTAATATTGATGAAACTCTAAATTTTCTTCAATAAAACGATTGATGTTTTTTAATTGTTTTATGTAATATTTCTTCTGAAGTTTTGCTATACCTGAAGGTTTACGACTTTCGATGTTGAACAGTTGAACGTAGTAAATTAATTTTGAAGATAATTTAGGTTTTAGATGTTTGAAGAAAAATATCTCATCTTTTGGAGATTTAAAACCATGTTTTTGTGTTAGCTTTTTAATTGCATCTAATGCTTTGATGCAAATAGGAACAGAAAGTTCAGCCTGCTTTGCGAGGCTTTGAGTTTCTTGACTAATAAAATTAAGTTGCTCTTCTAATTCAGCATTTAACTTTTCGTAATGTTCCATCTTTATTTAAAAAACTCAGTAGAGTTTGTGTTTAATTCTTTCAATATCTTATCAAGGTAATCGATAGTAAAATTGATTTTACCATTTTCAATATTCCAAATATATTGCCTATCAGTGCTCATTTTTTCGGCTAACTCATTTAAGGTAAGACCAGATTTTAAGCGTTTCTGTTTTAGCATCGTTCCAAGGATTTGTTTCGAGTTTTGCAATTTTAGGACAAGGACAAGTTAGTACTAAGTGATTTTGTTAGTAGTGTTGTTGTCACTACAAATAAAAAAGCCCCCGAATATTCGGGGGCTTTTGTCAATTATATTTTATGAGTATTCTCATATTTATGTACACTTGATATTAATCTTTTTTAATTACTTTTTTAGTGATGATGCTGTTTTCTGACTTAATCTGAATCATATATATGCCATTTGGGACATTAGAAATATTTATTGTTTCTTTTGATTCAGTAATAATTGAAGTATATATAATCTGACCAATAGCATCGTAAACAGTAATTTTTGAATTTACTTTT
>JAEUTR010000358.1 GCA_016787365.1 Bacteroidia bacterium | reverse complement strand
AAGGAGTAAATTGTTTTCATAGATTGTGATATAAATTTGATACTAATTTATTAATAATTCATTTAATTGGTTACTCCAAACCAATTAAAGTGCCAAAATAAAATTGAATAAAAAATTTAGTTTTTTAAATTGTTAAAATTATCTAAACAATTGTCACACTCCAGGCTTCAGGCTTGGCATCAAACAATATTTTTGTCTTTGCCCACACACCTTCAAATAATTGAGATTGACGATAGGCTTCTAGATATTTAGGATCATCCCAGATACTTAATGTAAAAAACACACAAGGATTATGAATATCTTGCAATAATTCAACATGCTGACATCCTTCCATTGCTGCAATTAAATCCTTACTTGCTTTAAAAATATCCTTAAAACGTTCAATATTTTCTGCTTTAAACGTCATCTTCACAAATCTCTTAATCATATATGTCTACAATTATACGGTCAATTTTATATTTACTTAACACGTTTCGTTTAATCACAATTTTAGTGGCCGATTGTCCTAATGAGGATATTTCCAACAAACCCATGGAATTAAAAAAACAAACCACATCACCAATTTTCACGTCATCGTAGGTATTATTAATTTTGGTAATGTTATAGGATGGTAAGGCTATCGAAAAACGTTTATTACCCACCTGTTTTTCAAACTCTTGCTTGGTAATACTGGTTATTAAATTCCCGAAATCATCTTCATATAATACCATGCCTTGTAAATTACTTGGTGTAGAAAAGCTCTCAAAAGCATATAATTTACAATACTCTTGCGTTTCAGAACAAAATTCTTCCAAAGGAACTTTATTAATTAGTTTACTTGCAATTTCCGCAAACACATCTCTTAAATAAAACGAATGTTGACGCTCTGAATCAAAATATAATTGATAAACAGGTTCATTAAATTCTTTATTCAGTAACGTAAATACTCCATTGTCAGGACAAATAATATATTGCTCTTTATATTTAGACAATAAATAGCGAGTGTTATCAACAGCTAAATTCCCTATAGTTTCCGAAGAATTTAAAAATTTAATAGCAAATAAATGAATGGTATCCTCTGGAAAATAAGGCAAAGCACTTCTTAAAGCAAAAGCTCCTTCGTTGTGGGCATGAGGATTAACATCGCAAGCTAAATCAACAATTTTAACATTGGGTTGTTTACTATACAACATGCCTTTTACCATTGCCAGGTATGGGTCGCGATAACCCAAATCAGTAGTAATGGTAATAACAGACATATTGAAAACTTTATTTAATTTACTCAAAAGTAAATAATAAATTAGGCTTACTTTTTACATAAAAAAGTATTTGATTAACACGATTATTAACATAAATTACTGACCCTTGATTGAAAAAATTATAACCCTAGATAGCGTTGAACCTGTTGAAATATATGGTGTAAATGATGTGAAACTCAATGTCATAAAAAAACATTTTCCTAAACTTAAAATCATAGCAAGAGGATATTCTATTAAAGCTTTAGGCGACGAAAGTGAAATTGCTCACTTCGAAAAAAAGTTAACCATGATGGTAGATTACTACCACAAAAATGGATTATTAACAGATACCGTTATTGAGCGTTTATTAGGGCAAACAGGTGATAATTTATTGTTAGCTAAAGAAGAAGCTACGGGCTCGGACATTATTGTTTTTGGAAACAATGGTTTAGTAATAAAAGCCCGAACAGACAATCAACGTAAAATGATGCAATCTGTTGCGAAAAGCGATATGCTTTTTGCAGTAGGACCTGCAGGAACCGGAAAAACATATACTGCAGTTGCATTAGCTGTAAGAGCTTTAAAAAATAAAGAAGTTAAACGTATCATTTTAACTCGCCCTGCTGTGGAAGCCGGAGAAAATTTAGGTTTTTTACCCGGAGATTTAAAAGAAAAATTAGACCCATATATGCAACCATTGTATGATGCCTTGTATGATATGGTGCCACTAGATAAGTTAAATCAATACATAGAAGCTAAAATCATTCAAATTGCACCACTGGCCTTTATGCGTGGAAGAACCTTGGATAATGCTTTTGTGATATTAGATGAAGCTCAAAATACAACGGAGAGCCAGATGAAAATGTTTTTAACACGAATGGGCGCTAACGCAAAGTTTATTATTACTGGTGATATGACTCAAATTGATTTGCCTCGTAATCAAACATCGGGTTTAGCACAAGCAGTGCGATTACTGAAAAAAACGGATGGGATTGATATTGTTGAATTAACAACGGTTGACGTCATCAGGCATCGTTTAGTGAAAGCTATTATTGAAAAATACGAAGAAGATACCATTAGAAAGTAAGATTTAAGATTTAATGTATGAAAGTAAGCGAAGCTCAAAAACAAGTTGACAATTGGATTAAGCAATACGGTGTTCGTTATTTTAGCGAGTTAACCAATATGGCTATGCTAACCGAAGAAGTTGGCGAAGTAGCTCGCATTATTGCACGACGTTATGGAGAACAAAGTGAGAAAGAATCGGATAAAAATAAAGACTTAGGAGATGAGTTAGCAGATGTGATGTTTGTATTAATTTGTCTTGCCAATCAAACTGGCATAGATTTGGAAGAGGCATTGAAACGAAATCTTGATAAAAAAACAAATCGGGATTCGGAAAGACATCTCAATAACGAAAAACTAAAATAAATTTTGCTTAAGCAACTCTTCATATTTGTTATAATTACTTTTTTTAATCAATTATTTGCTCAAAATAGTTTAATAAGCGTTGACGAACCCAATAAAGATATTGGTTCACAAGAAAATATTTATAAAGTAAAGGCAGACTACATTATTCAAAATAATCAGGCTAAGAATTTATACTTATTGAGAGCCGACGCCTTAAAAGGCATGACGATTAGAGCAGCTAAAAAAACAATTAAACCTGGCGATACCACTCTTATTGTGGTTGAGTTTATTCCTCAACAAACAGGAAAGTTTAATGAAGCCATTAACTTAGTAACCAGTGCAGATGGAGTTCCTTTTAAAATGTCACTTTCCGGAAACATTAAGTCCATAAAAACAGATGATAAAACAGCGTGTTTTTATTTCAAAAAATCTAATAATACTGGAGTGAAAATAAGCGAACCTATGGTAGTAACCGAAACAAATAAGCCAAGAGATACTTCCAATAAAATACCAGATAATACCTCTAATACAATTATTGACAATCCTATTATTCCTGCAAAACCTATTGACCCACCTAAGACTAAAAACTCAAATGAATTAGATGAAGATTTGTATAAACCAAATAATATTATTTTTTTAGTAGATGTGTCTAGCTCAATGAAAGACACTAATAAACTAAAAGTCATGCAATTTGCTTTGTATCATTTAATCGAAGTTTTAAGACCATCCGATAAAATAACCTTTATTACCTATGCCGATTCGGTTAAAATTTTAAGAGAAGGATTAAGTGGGAAAGATAAACAAATACTAAATGAAGTAGTTGATAAATTAAAAGCAAAAGGCTTAACTAAAGGTAATAAAGCTATTTTATTTAGTTTGGATGTTGCTTTAAAAAACTACATTTCAAATGGTAATAATCAAATTATTTTGGCAACAGATGGTAAGTTCAGATTTTACCCCGACGATCAAAAACTATATCTATCAAAACAAGGTGATAAACAAGTGAAATTATCAACTATGGCTTTTGGAAATGATAAAGATGCTTTAAAAAACTTAAAAGAAATTGCTGAAATTGGGAAAGGAAATTTTATTCATATCAAACATAAAACAAAAGCTCACGAATTACTTTTAGAGGAAATCAAGCAAAATAGTCTGATTCATTAATTTGACCGTTTATCTATTTATTGTTCCTTTTTTGTAGAAAAATCAGATTTTGAAGGATATGACTTAAAATAAATTATCTTTGGATAAACTTTTAAACCAAATTACATGAAAAAAATCTACTTATTTATCTTTTCCGTTGTTGCTTTGAGCCAAATGAATGCTCAAACTTCTTACACGCTAACTCAAGCTAATAGCGAGGCTGTTATTGGTGATGCTTATTTACCTAAATTTATTGACACAACGGCTGCTCTTCCAATGAGTATATCTGGGGCTAATGTTACATGGAACATTGCAGGACTTACAGATTCACTGGCAACGGATTCTGTTAAATTTATTGATCCTTCTGCAGATCCAAACTCTGGAAATTATTCAGGTGTAACTATTGTGCAAGTCGAAGGAACAAATGTATCTTATTACAAATCAAGTTCAAGTCAGTTTGAATTAATTGGTATGGATTTGTCTTTTGGCGGAATGACAGCTAATGTAAACTA
>JAEUTR010000305.1 GCA_016787365.1 Bacteroidia bacterium | reverse complement strand
CGTACACCAATGCGCCACAAAAAGAAATGATTCCACCCAACAACCATAACACTAAAATGCTAAATACTGAATGGATATCAAATAACTGAAAACCCAAACTGGTAAACACTCCTGTGCCTATCATATTAGCAATTACCAACGAAATAGCGGTGTAAAATCCAATCTTATACGTTGAGTTCATTAATCGAATGATTGTGTTGATTTAGATGAAAGCTCTAACATAATTTGGTACTCCTCAGGAGATAAATCGTTATAATAAAAATTAATAGGATTTACTTTTTCACCATTCTTAATCACTTCATAATGCACGTGAGGACCTGTACTTAAACCCGTACTTCCCACATAACCAATTAAATCACCACGTTTTACTTTCACACCTGGTTTTGTTGCCATTTTACTCATGTGACCATACAATGTTTGATAACCAAAGCCATGATTAATCACCACATGATTTCCATAACCCTGAGCCGAAGCATCAGCAACTTCTACAACACCATCGCCGGTTGCGTAAATTGGTGTTCCTTGTTCTGCCGTAAAATCCATTCCCGGATGAAACTCTTGGGTTTTATAAATCGGATGTGTTCTCCATCCATAACCACTTGGCGCATGTTTTAAATTTTTATTATTCAAAGGCATAATCGCTGGAATAGAAGCTATTAATTTCTCTTTTCCTTTGGCCATTTTTACTACTTCATCAAATGATTTCGATTGAATATATAATTGTTTTGTAATTCTATCTAAACGTTCGGTGGCTTCTTTCATCAACTCCGTGTTATCATACCCTTCTAAATCTTTATATCGATCACTACCACCAAAACCAGCCTGACGAACAGAATTTGGAATAGGCTCTGCTTCAAAAATCACACGATAAATATTATCATCTCGGTCTTGCAGATCATTTAAAACCGTTTGCACCTGATTCATTTTTTTATTCAATAAATCATATTGCAATTTCATTACCTCAGCCTCTCTTCGTAATTGCTTTTCTTTAGGTGAATCTATAAATCGATAGGCAATTAACATGGTAACGGTAGCAAATACAAGACCAATACCCAAGTAAGAAAGCACTTGCAATAAACGCTGCTTAAAAGTAACTTTTACTTTCTCGTAGGTTAAAGATTTGGTATTAAACTTATATTTTACTTTTGACATGTTAAGCCCCTAAAAAAGGCTAACAAATATAGCAAATACATTGATTTGTAAAAGCAGTTTTATTGATGAAATCTTGCTAAAAAGTGAATAATTTGTGATTTGCCGAGCCAGTGTTTTTAGTATATTCGCTACTTCTTTTTAAAATACTATGGAATCAAATAAAGTACGTCAAACATTTTTAGATTTTTTTAAATCAAAAGGTCACGAAATCGTGCCTTCAGCACCAATGGTAGTAAAGGGCGACCCAACCTTAATGTTCATCAATTCGGGTATGGCTCCTTTTAAAGAGATATTTTTAGGAAATGCTGCTATTAAATATCCCCGTGTTGCTGATACACAAAAATGTTTACGCGTGAGTGGTAAACACAACGATTTAGAGGAAGTTGGCGTTGACACGTATCACCATACCATGTTTGAAATGCTTGGTAACTGGAGTTTTGGTGATTATTTTAAAAAAGATGCCATTGCTTGGGCTTGGGAATTATTAACGGAAGTTTATAAAATCGATAAATCTCGCTTATATGTTACGGTTTTTGAAGGTAGTGTAGAAGAAAACGTTCCATTTGACCAAGAAGCTTATGATACTTGGAAATTATACGTTGAAGAAAGTAGAATTTTAAAAGGAAATAAAAAAGACAACTTCTGGGAAATGGGCGATACTGGACCTTGCGGACCATGTACAGAAATTCATTATGACGGAAGAAGTGACGAAGAAAGAGCAAAAGTAGATGGTGCTACTTTAGTAAATAATGATGATCCACAAGTTATTGAAGTGTGGAACAACGTATTTATGGAATTTATGCGTAAAGCGGATAAAAGCTTAGAAAAATTACCTGCACAACATGTGGATACAGGTATGGGGTTTGAGCGTTTAGTACGTGTTTTACAAGGTAAACAATCCAACTACGATACAGATGTATTTACACCTTTATTAAATAAAATTGAAGAATTAAGTGGTTTAAGATATAAACCTGAAGAGGAAGAGAAGCATAAAAAACAACAAATCATCAATATTGCAATGCGTGTGATTGCTGATCATATTCGTACGATTTCTTTCTCAATTGCAGATGGCCAGTTACCAAGCAATACAGGTGCTGGTTATGTCATTCGTCGTATTTTACGTCGTGCCATTCGTTATGGATACCAATCATTAAATATCAAGGAACCTTTTATGTACCGTATTGTTCCAACATTGGCTCATCAATTAGGACAACAATTCCCTGAACTAAACACGCAAAAAATATTAATAGAAAAAGTCATTAAAGAAGAAGAAATTTCTTTTTACAAAACTTTAGAAATTGGATTAAAGCGTATTGATCAAGTGTGTATCGACTTAACAGCTTCTCATACAACTAAGGTAATTGACGGTAAAGTAGTATTCGAATTGTATGACACTTTTGGATTCCCTTTAGATTTAACATCTTTAATTGCTCGTGGTTATGATTTAAGTATTGACGAAGAAGAATTTAATCGTTTACTAACTGAACAAAAAAATCGTTCTCGTGCTGCAACATCAGTTGACACAGATGATTGGGTAAATGTAAACGCTCCTAAAGATGAAAAAGTATTAACTGAATTTGTTGGTTACACAGAATTAGAATGCGAAAGCAACATTGTTCGTTACCGAAAAGTAAAAGCAAAAAACAAAGAACAATTTCAGTTAGTATTAGATAAGACTCCGTTTTATGCAGAAAGTGGTGGGCAAGTTGGAGACTCTGGCACTTTGTCAAACATCAATGAAACAATTAATATTGTTGATACAAAGAAAGAGAATGGTGTCATTATTCATTTCTGTGATAAATTACCGGATAATATGAATGCTACTTTTGCGGCTA